>DATEMW010000339.1:0-2856 GCA_035275385.1 Candidatus Methylomirabilota bacterium
CCCCACGACGTGGTCCAGCAGTGCTGGAGCTGGTTGTCGCGATCGAGGTACTGGATGTTGAACGCCTTGGCGAAGTTCTGGCCGAGGTTGTGCGACGTGCCGGCCTGGAGCGCCCGCTTGTCGCCCATCATCGCCTCGATCGTGTAGGAGTGCAGCGCGCCCGCGAACTTCTCGGACTGCGACTTCACGCCCGGGATCACGGGCACCGCGGCTTCGTTCATCGCGAAGTCCGTGTAGACGTCGAGCATCTGGCGCGTCTCGGCCTCCGCCTCGTCGTAGGTCGCGTGCGCGGTGTGGCCTTCCTGCCACCAGAACTCGAGCGTTCTCAAGAAGAGCTTCGTGCGAAGCTCCCAGCGCACGACGCTGTTCCACTGGTTGATCAGGACCGGGAGGTCGCGGTACGACTTGATCCAGTTCGCGTATGCGTGGCCGATGATCGTCTCCGACGTCGGCCGCACGATCAGCGGCTCGGTGAGCTCCTCGCCGCCGCCGATCGTGACCACGGCCAGCTCCGGCGAGAACCCCTCGACGTGCTGCTTTTCTTTCTCGAGAAACGATTTCGGGATGAAGAGCGGGAACGCCGCGTTGACGTGGCCCGTTGCCTTGAACCGGCGGTCGAGCGCGCCCTGGATGTTCTCCCAGAGCGCCCAGCCGTAGGGCTTGACGATCATGCAGCCGCGGACCGGCGCGTAGTCCGCCATGTCCGCGCGCAGCACGAGCTGGTTGTACCACTCGTTGAAGTCCTGCTGCCGGGTCGGCAGGCTATCGGCCATTCGACGCCTCCGCGCGCGTGCTCACGACGTGCGCTCGAGGATATGGACGCCGCGCCCGCGGTCGATCAGGTACATGAGCCCGCGATCGTCGATGCACACGTCGTTGCTGCACACGCGCGACGAGCCCTCGGGCACCGGCGGCAGGAAGTGGCCGACCTCGCGCGGCGAATGCGGGTTGGCGATGTCGATCAGGCGCAGGCCGTGGGCGAACCACGCCACCGGGATTTCCGTCGACGTGATCTTCTCGCACGGCTGATGGCAGCCCGTGAAGTCCGGCTGGGGCGAGCCGTCGGTATCCACCTGGAAGCTCGCGAAGGGCACAGGCTTCTTCTCTTCGCTGATGTCGACGAGCCACAGGAACGAGGGGGGCCCTTGCTTCAGCTTGGCGACGTCCTCGTCGGCGACGAGCATGACCTTCCGGCCGTGGAGCGGAAACGGCACGGGCAGCGCGGTGTGAGTCGGCGTCAGGAACGGCGGGCTCCAGTCGAGCCCCGAGATGAAGCGCGGCTTGGCCATGTCCTCGATGTCGAGGATCACGAACCCGCCGTGCCAGTAGCTCACGTAGAGCCGATTGCCCTCGCGGATCGGGTGATGGCAGCGGTGCTGCCGTCCGGACCACGTCGGCGTCTCGCCGCCCGCCGTCCATTGACCGGGCATCCACCAGCGGCCGACTTCTTGAGGGCGGCTCGGATCGGCGAGGTCGAGGATCATCACGATGTTGCCGACGTAGCCGTCCATCTCGGGCGAGATATAGGCGTAGCGGCCGTCGAACGTGAAGCGATGAACGCCGGTGCCGCCGCTGCGCCACAGGGTGATCTCGCGCGGCCGGCTCGGGTTCGACACGTCGTAGATCCCGAGCCCGCGCGGCGCGTCGGGAGAAGACGCCTGTCCGTGGGCCTCGCGATTCACCAGCATCAAGCCGTTGCCGGCGCGCACCTTGTGCGAATGGGTCCCGGCCGGCACCTCGATCGCCGCGAGCTGACGCGGCTTCGACGGATCGCTGACGTCGACGATGGTCGTGCCGTGGGGCGCCTTCATGTGCGCGACGAACGCGACACGCCCGTCGACCACCACCTGCCCGCCGCCGGCGCAATCGAAGTAGCCGACCTGCCTTAGCCCTCGGGCGCTCGCACCGTTTCCGCTCATGATCGTCCCTTCCTGCCGTGAAGTGTCGAGCCGCTGCAGTGTACCAAGACTCCCACCGGGGACTGGCGTATAGTACTGCGCCATGAGCCAGGCCAAGGAATTCCCGCGCCCGTTCGCGACACTCCCGGAGATTCGCCGCGCCGCTCACGCACGCCTCGCTCGCGAGGCGTGGAACTTCGGCGACGGCGGCAGCGAGTCGGAAGCGACGCTGCGCCGCAACAAGCGCCACCTCGACCGCCTCGCGATCGCGCAGAACGTCCTCGTGGACGTGCGCAACATCGATCTGCGGACGAGCCTCCTGGGCGTGCCGCTGTCGGCGCCGGTGGGCATCGCGCCGATGGGCGGTCTGGTGCTCTTCCATCCCGAGGGCGACGTCGAGATGGCGCGCGGCGCCGGCAAGGCCGATATTCTCCAGTGGCTCTCGGGCGCGACCGGCTGGCCGGTCGAGGACGTCGCGCGCGCGGGCGGAGCGCCGCAGATGTTCCAGCTCTACATGCACGGCGACCACGGCTGGGCGGCCGAGCTCCTCAAGCGCGTCGAGATGTCCGGCTTCAAGGCCGTCGCGCTCACCGTCGACACCCAGCACTACAGCCGGCGCGAGCGCGACACGCTCGCGCGCTGGAGCCCGCGCAAGGCCATGGAGATCGCGCCGAACCCGCGCGGGCCGATCCCGGACTTCCAGATGCGTCTCACGTGGGCCGACGTCGAGTGGCTCATGAAGACGACGAAGCTGCCGGTCGGCCTCAAGGGCATCCTCACCGTCGCCGACGCGCGCCGCGCCGCCGAGATGGGCGTGAAGCTCATCTGGGTCTCGAACCACGGCGGGCGCCAGCTCGATCACACCCAGTCGTCGATCGACGCGCTGCCGCCGATCGTCGACGCGGTCGCCGGCCGCGCCGAGATCGTGATCGACGGCGGCTTCTCGAAGGGCACCGAC
>DATEMW010000340.1:0-2530 GCA_035275385.1 Candidatus Methylomirabilota bacterium
ACGACCGTCGTCTCGTCGCCGCGGTGCGCGACGATCAGCTCGCGCGTGCGCCGCGTCGCGTCCGCGACCGACTCGCGATAGCGCTCGGGCGCGCCCGCCCAGTCGTACATCGTGCGCGCCAGGACCAGGCGGATCCCGACCTCGCGCGCCGCGGCGATCACCGCCTCGGCGTTCTCGTTGCCCTGATCTTGCAGATAGAAGAAATCGACGCACGTGGTGGCGCCGTGCTTGAGCATCTCGGCGAACGCGAACGAGGCGCCGAGCGCGATCCCGCCTCGGTCGAGTCGAGCCGAGAACGGATAGAGCACGCGGTCACGCCAGCCCGCGAAGTCGAGATCGTCGCCGAGGCCGCGCAAAAGCGACTGGAACGTGTGGCAGTGCGCGTTGACGGTGCCGGGCAAGAGCGCCCGACCGGTGAGGGCGACGTCGCCGGGCTGCGCGCGCCCGGCGGGCTCGATCGCGGCGATCCGGCCGCCGGCCAGGGTCACCGCCTGCCCTGACGAAAAGCCGTGCTCTGTCAGGACCAGGTCGGGGACGACCCGCGCGCTCACTCCGGCGCCAGCCAGACCGTGTCGAGCTGGTTGTTGAGGAAGTGGCTCGGCGTGATCGTCCAGCCCCGGAGCCGCGCGTTGTGCGGCACGATCCGATGCCACTGGAACGTGAAGATGTAGTGGACCTCGTCGTCCAGGAGCCGCTTCTCGAACTCGCGGATGGCCCGGCGGCGTTCCTCCCGGTCGGTCGCGCGGCTCTGCCGCTGGTAGAGCTCGTCGAGCGTGCGATCGGTGTAGCGGCTGTAGTTCACGTGGCTGACGTCGGCGGACTGGAACTTGAACAGCGCCAGGTCGGGCTCCACGATGTAGCTGCAGTGGAAGTCGGCCGCGACCTCGAAGTTGCCGCCGCGGATCTCGTTGTAGAGCGTCGCGAGCTCGAGCGTCTCGACCTTCACGTTGAGCCCGATCTGACGCCACTGATCGACGAGCCACACCGCCAGCGCCTCGTACGGATCGCGGATCGCGCGGTTGCGGAACGTGAAGGTGAACCCGTCGGGCACGCCGGCCTCCTTCAAAAGGCGGCGCGCCTCGGCCCGCGCGGCGTTGATGTCGCGGCCGTAGCCCGCGAGCTTCTCCAGCTCCGCGGGCGGCGTGGCGAACGGCGTGCCGACCCCCTGGACGCCGACGACTTCCTTGAAGATGGAGATCTTCGACAGCGCAGCCGCGCCCTGATGGCGGTCGAGCGCCAAGGTGAGCGCGCGCCGCACGCGACGGTCGTCGAAGGGCTTGCGCTCGTGGTTGACCGCGAGCGGGTTGCCGCACTCCCACGGGCTCTCCTGCACGCGGATCCGCGGGCCGAGAGCCTGCACCAGGCTGTCGCGGTCGGGGGGCGAAAAGCCCCGGAACTGGATCATGGCCCTGAGCCCGCGGATCGCGGCGATCTGGGCCGACGCCTCGCGGACGAACAGCGCGCGATAGCCGTCGAGGTACGGCTTTCCGCGATCCCAGTAGGCCGGGTTCTTCCGTCCGGTCCAGTGCGAGCCCTTGACGTACTCGCCGAATACGAAGGGCCCGGTGCCCATGATGTTCTTCTCGTACCAGCGGATGTCGCGGGCGAGGAGGTCGGCCTTGTAGATCCAGTTGAACGGCGACGCGAGCGAGGGCAGGAACGACGCCGCGGGCCACTTCAGCTTGAACACCACGGTCGACGCGTCGGGCGCGTCGATCGACTCCACCATCACGTACTCGCCCTTGCGGTTCGACGCGACGCCGGCAGGCGGAAAGACGATCTTGTCGTACGAGGCCTTCACGTCGCGCGCGGTCAGCTCGCTGCCGTCATGGAACTTGACGCCGCGGCGGATCTTGAAGGTCCACGTGCGCCCGTTCGGCGCGCCCGGCCACGTCTCGGCGAGATCGCCCACGAGCTTGGTGCCGGTGGGATCCTCCGGGTCGACGCGGAGCAAGGTGTTGTAGTGCGGCGCCGCCGGATGGATCAGCGCGAAGCTCTCCTCGCGATGCGCATCGAACGACGGCGGCTCCGCCGGCACGGCGAAGACGAGCTCGCCGCCGTAGCGCGGCGTCTCCTGCGCGGTCGCGACCCGCGCCAGGGCGCCCGTGAGCACCGCGACGATCAAAACGGTAGCCGTGCTCCGCAGCATGGCGTTCCTCACGTCGTGATCCCCGGCAGATCGATCCCGTGGCGACGCGCCGCGGCGATCGCCTCCGGATAGCCCGCGTCGGCGTGGCGCATGACGCCCGTCCCCGGATCGGTCGTCAGCACGCGCTCGAGCCGCCGCGCGGCGTCCGCTGTCCCGTCGGCGACGACCACCATGCCCGCGTGAATCGAGTACCCGATGCCGACGCCGCCGCCGTGGTGCACCGAGACCCACGTGGCGCCGGACGCGGTGTTGAGCAGCGCGTTGAGGACCGGCCAGTCGGCGATCGCGTCGGAGCCGTCGCGCATCGACTCGGTCTCGCGGTTGGGCGAGGCGACCGAGCCCGAGTCGAGATGATCGCGCCCGATGACGATCGGCGCCTTC
>DATEMW010000341.1:0-3326 GCA_035275385.1 Candidatus Methylomirabilota bacterium
GAGCAGTTCAGGGGCCCCGGCAAGAAGATCGTGCTCTATCCCGAGGAGTTCAAGTCGGGCAACATGATCTACCCGTACTCCGCGGCGCAGAAATAGCGCCCGATCTCCGCACGAGGTGAGGGCCGCGCCCCGCCCCCGGGGCGCGTGCCCTCCTTCTGTGTGAGCCGGTACCCGACATGTTCTCCTGGGATCTGGTCGCCAACGCGGTGGTCGCTGGCATCCTGCTCGGCGGGTTCTACGCCGCTGTCAGTCTCGGTGTCTCACTCACGTTCGGTCTCCTCGACGTCGTCAACATCGCGCATCCGGCCTTCGTCATCCTCGGCGCGTACGCGGCGTACGTCATGAACAGCTCGTTCGGTCTCGATCCGATCCTCACCGGCGTGCTGTTCACGCCGCTGTTCTATCTGATCGGGGCGGGTGTCTACCGGATTTACTACGGAAGCTTCGAGCGGCGAGGCGAGGAATCGCTGCGCGGGCTCGTGTTCTTCTTCGGTCTGCTCTTCATCATCGAGGTGGCGCTGAGTCTCAAGTACGGCGTGGACTACCGCATGGTCGAGGCGGCCTACATTGGCAAGTCGATCGATCTCGGCGGCGTCGGCATCGCGTTCCGCCTGCTGGTCCCGTGCCTCGTCGGGCTCGCCATGACCCTGGCCCTCTATCTGTTCCTGTCACGCACGTTCTACGGCCGCGCCGTCATGGGGGTCTCTCAGGATCAGGTCGCGCTCCGGCTCATGGGCGCCAATCCGGTTCGTATCAAGACCATCGCCTTCGGGCTCGGGATCGCGGCGGCCAGTCTCTCCGGCGCGCTGCTGATCACGATCTCGCCGGTCGTGCCGTCGACCGATCGCGACTACATCGGCCGCGTGTTCGCGATCACCGTGCTCGGCGGGCTCGGCAGCATCGGCGGCACCCTGGTCGCTTCGATCATCCTCGGTGTGGCCGAGAGCTTGATGGCAACGTTGTTCGGCCCGTCCTGGTCGCTTGCGGTCTCGTTCGGCATCTTGCTGCTGGCGCTGGCCGTCAGGCCCGCAGGGCTCTTCGGACGTTAGCCGATGAAGATCCGCGGCGCGCTCGTCGTCGCTGTCGCCGTCATCGGCCTCGGCGTCTTGCTGGGCGGGCTTCGCGTCAACCCCTATATCTACTTCGCCGGCTACGTCGTCCTGCAGTACGTCGTCATCGCCACGGCGTGGAACGTCCTCGGCGGCTACGCGGGTTACGTGAACTTCGGCACGCCGGCGTTCTTCGCGCTCGGCGCGTACACCTCGATCGCTCTGCTCGAGGCGTTCAGGGCGCCGTTGCCGGTGCTGATTCTCTGCGGAGGCCTGGTGGCGGGGCTGCTGGGGCTCGGCATCGGCTACCTCACACTCCGGCTGAAAGGCGTGTTCTTCTCGATCGCTACCTTCGCCCTCTCGGTCGTGCTACAGACGCTCATCATCAACTGGGACTACGTCGGCGGCGCCAAGGGCTACACCTTGATCCGTCCGCCGGTGCCCTTCTTCCGCAGCTGGGCCGTGCTGCTCTTCATCTTGATGGTCGTACTGGCGGTGGTGACGGTGCTGGTGGCCCGGACGATCGAACGCTCGTGGATCGGCCGCGGCTTGGCCGCGCTGCGTGACAACGAGGAAGCCGCCGAGTGCATGGGCGTGCCCACCCTGCGGCTGAAGCTGTTCGCCACGACGATCAGCGGCTTCTTCCTCGGCGTCGCCGGCGCGCCGTTTCCGTACTATGTGACCTACGTCGAGCCGTCGTCGACGTTCGACCTGAACTACGCGGTGAACGCGCTCGCGATGCCGATGATCGGCGGCACCACGACGTGGCTCGGGCCCGTGATCGGCGCCGTCCTGCTCGGCACCGCGCAGCAGATCGCGACCGTGACGATCTCATCGGAGCTGAATCTCTTGATCGTCGGCGTGGTCCTCGTGCTCTTCGTGGTGCTGGCGCCCGAAGGGCTGACCGGCCTCGTGCGGAAGCTCAGGAGAGGGCGCGCGTGACGACGGCGGGCGCGCTCCTCGACATCGACGGCGTCACCAAGCGCTTCGGCGGCTTCCTGGCGCTCGACCGCGTCTCGATTCAGGTTCGCCCGGGCGAGCGACTGGGCCTCATCGGCCCGAACGGCTCGGGCAAGACGACGCTCATCAATTGCGTGTCGGGCGCCCTGCCTACGGACGGCGGCCGGATCCTGTTCGAAGGCCGCGACATCACCCAGCTCCCGGCGCACCAACGGACGCGGCTCGGCATCGTGCGGAGCTTCCAGATCCCGAAGCCGTTTGTGAGCATGACCGTGCTCGAGAACCTCGGCATCCCGCTCGAGTACGCGGCCCCAGCGCGATCAGGCGACGCCGCGGTGGGAGCGCTAGACATCTTGCGGATGATCGGCCTCGAGTCGAAGGCGCATCTGCGGCCGGCCGGGCTCACGCAGATCGAGATGCGCAAGCTCGAGCTGGCCCGCGCGATGGCGGCGCGCCCGAAGCTCCTGATCTCCGACGAGGCGATGGCCGGGCTCTCGAGCGCCGAGGTCGACGACATCCTCACGATCCTGTTTCGGCTGAACGAGCAGGGGATCACGATCATCATGATTGAGCACATCATGCGCGCGGTGATGCGCTTCTCCGAGCGGGTCGTCGTCCTCGACGCCGGCAATCGCATCGCCGAGGGCACGCCGGCGGAGATCGTGCGCAATGCGGCGGTCGAGAAGGCCTACCTTGGCGAATAGGATCGTCGTTCGCGACGTCGATGCCGGCTACGGGGCCGTCCGCGTGCTCCACGGCGTCTCGATCGAAGTGCGCGACGGCGAGACCGTCGCGCTCCTGGGCACGAACGGCAACGGCAAGAGCACCTTGATCAAGTGCATCATGGGTATGCTGACACCCGACGCTGGCGAGATCTATCTCGAGCGCGACGGCGCCCGGATCGATCTGACGAAGCGGTCGACCGAAGCGATCGTGGATCTGGGCATCGCGCTGGTGCCCGAGGGGCGCCGGCTCTTCCCGCGACTCACGGTCGAGGAGAATCTGCTCCTCGGCGCCTACCGTCCGGGCGCGCGCGCCGACATCGACCGCAACCTGCCGTTCTGCTTCGAGGCGTTCCCGGTCCTGCGCGAGCGGCGCCGGCAGCTTGCCGGCAGCATGAGCGGGGGCGAGCAGCAGATGCTCGCGGTTGCGCGCGCGCTCATGTCCTCACCGAAGATCCTGCTCGTGGACGAGCCGTCGGTCGGCCTGGCGCCGATCCTCGTCAGCCGCGTGATCGCCAAGATCCGCGAGCTGAAGGAGCGCTACCAGCTGACCGTGCTGATGGCCGAGCAGAACTTCAACCAGGCGACCAAGATC
>DATEMW010000342.1:0-14906 GCA_035275385.1 Candidatus Methylomirabilota bacterium
GCCGGAAGACGGCGCGCCCGGATCGGCCACCAGCGCATGACTTCAGGCTACCACGCGGCCAGACGGCCGATGACCAGACGCACCTCGTCGAGCCCGCCGTCGCGATACACGGCGCCGAGGACGGCCTCGAGCGTCGAGGCCAGGATCGAATCGCGCGCTCGACCGCCGGACTGCTCTTCGCCGCGGCCGAGGCGCAGCAGCGCGCCGAGCTCGAGCCCGGCCGCCCACCGCGCCAGACACGCACCGGTGACCAGGGCCGATCGCTTCGTCGTGAGCTCGCCGACCGTCGCGGCCGGGTCGTCGGCCATCAGGCGATCGGCGACGACGAGCCCGAGCGCGGCGTCGCCGAGAAATGCCAGGCGCGCCTGATCGGCCGCCGGCGGGTGCTCGTTGGCAAACGAGGCGTGCGTCAGCGCCTGTTCGAGAAGAAACGGGTCGCGGAACCGGTAGCCGAGCCGTCGCTCAAGCTCGGCGACGCCGAGCGGATCCACCTAGCCGGAGTGCGTGCGGAAGGCCAGCGTCGCGTTCGTGCCGCCGAAGCCGAACGCGTTCGAGATCGCCACCTCGACCTGCTGCTTGCGCGCCTGGTTCGGGATGTAGTCGAGGTCGCAATCGGGATCGGGCGTCTCGTAGTTGATCGTCGGCGGCAGCACGCCGTGATGCAGCGCGAGCACGGTCGCGATCGCCTCGATGCCGCCCGCCGCGCCGAGGAGATGCCCCGTCATCGACTTCGTCGACGAGACGGCCAGCCGCCTCGCGTGCTCGCCGAACACCCGCTTGATCGCGAGCGTCTCGAACTTGTCGTTGTAGGGCGTCGACGTCCCGTGGGCGTTGACGTAGCCCACCGCGGACGGCTCCAACCCTGCGTCGCGGACTGCCATCGCCATCGCGCGCGCCGCGCCGTCGCCCTCCGGATCGGGCGCCGTCATGTGGTGCGCGTCCCCGGTCATGCCGTAGCCGACGATCTCGGCGTAGATGCGCGCGTCGCGCGCCTGAGCGTGCTCGAGCGTCTCCAGCACCACGATGCCGGCGCCCTCGCCGCACACGAAGCCGTCGCGCGTGGCGTCGAACGGCCGCATCGCCTTCGTCGGCTCCTCGTTGCGCGTCGACATCGCCTTCATCGAGCAGAAGCCGGCGATCGTGAGCGGAATGATGATCGCCTCGGAGCCGCCGGCGATCATCACGTCGGCGTCCCCGCGCTGGAGGATCTCGAACGAATCGCCGATCGCGTGGTTGCCGGTGGCGCACGCCGTCACCACGGACGAGTTCGGCCCCTTCGCGCCGAAGCGCATCGAGACGAGGCCCGACGCCATGTTGACGATCAGCATCGGAATGAAGAAGGGCGAGACGCGGTCGGGTCCCTTCTCGAGCAGATTGCGGTGCGACTCGAGGAGCGTCGTGATCCCGCCGATGCCCGAGCCGATCAGGACGCCGAAGCGCGACGCCTCGACCTTGCTGGTGTCGAGCGCAGCGTCCTGCACCGCGAGCGCCGACGCCGCCACCGCGTACTGCAGATAGGGATCGAGCCGTCGCGCGTCCTTCTTGTCGACGAAGTTCAACGGGTCGAAATTCTTCACCTCACCGGCGATCCGCGTCGGGTAGCCGGCGGTGTCGAACTTCGTGATCGGGCCGATCCCCGAGCGCCCCTGGAGCAGGGCGGACCAGAACTCGTCCACCGTGTTCCCGACGGGCGACAGAACTCCGAGGCCTGTGACGACGACCCTGCGGGTGCTCACTGCCTACGAATTATCCTTGATGTACTGGACCGCGTCGCCGACGGTCACGATCTTCTCCGCGTCCTCGTCGGGGATCTGGATGTCGAAGTGCTCCTCGAGGGCCATCACGAGCTCGACCGTGTCGAGGGAATCGGCGCCCAGGTCTTCGATGAACTTCGCCGTCGGGGTGACGTCATCCTCCTCCACCCCGAGCTGCTCGACGATGATCTCCTTCACCTTCTCGTCGACTGACTTCGCCATGAACCCGTCACCTCCACGGAAAGGATGAGTTACATGTAAAGTCCGCCGTTGACGTGGAAGACCTGCCCCGTGATGTAGGTCGACCCGTCACCGGCGAGGAATCGTACCATTTCGGCCACTTCGCGGACGGTTCCGCTGCGCTTGAGCGGCACCTGGGCGAGCAGAGCCTCGCGCGCAGTCGCCGACAGGTTCGCGGTCATGTCGGTTTCGATGAGCCCGGGAGCCACGGCGTTGACGAGGATGGACCAGTGCGCGAGCTCTCGGGCCGCCGCCTTGGTGAACCCGATGAGACCAGCCTTCGCCGCGGAGTAGTTCACCTGACCGGCGTTGCCCATCGCGCCCGACGTCGACGTGATGTTGATGACGCGTCCGCCGCTCTTCTGTCTGACCAGCGCCTTGCTCACCGCGCGCGTCATCAAGAACGCGCTGCGGAGGTTCACCTCGATGACGCGATCCCAGTCCTCGTCGGTCATGCGCACCAGCAGCTGATCGTGCGTGACGCCGGCGTTGTTGATCAGGACGTCGACGCGGCCGAAATGCTGCTTTGTCGTGTTGACGAGCCGCTCGCAATCCTCGCGGTTCGCCGCGTCCGCGACGACACCGAGCACTGCGCGCCCCTGCGTCTCCCACTCGCGAACGGTGCGCTGCAAACGGTCGCCGTCGCGACCCGAGACTACCACGGCCGCGCCGTCCTCGGCCAGCCGGCCGGCCACTTCCGCGCCGATCCCGCGGCTGCCTCCGGTGACGATCGCCACCTTGCCGTCGAGCGGACCCTTCATGCGCTCTTCGAGCCGGCGAGGGCTTTCTCGAGCCCCGCTGGATCTTCGATCGACTGCCCCCGCGCTTCCTTCATGATCCGCCGCAGCAGGCCGGAGAGCACGCGCCCCGGGCCGACCTCGACGAAAGCGGTCGCGCCTTCGGACGCGAGCTGCTGCACGCACTGGGTCCAGCGCACCGGGCTGGCGACCTGACGGAGGAGGAATGGGCGAACGTCCTCGGCCTTGCGCGTCACGCCGGCGTCCACGTTGCGCACGACCGGGATCTTCGGATCGCTCACCGCCGCCGCCTCGAGCTCGGGCGCCAGGCGCGTGCCGGCCGGCGCCATCAGCGAGCAATGGAACGGCGCGCTGACCGGCAGCATCACGCTCATCTTGCCGCCGCGCTCGGTCGCCAGGGCCACGGCACGCTCGACGGCCGTGCGATGGCCGGCGATGACGATCTGCATGGCCGAGTTCACGTTCGCGATCTCGACGACCTCGCCCTTCGCGGCCTCGGTGCACACCTGCTCGACCGCCGCGAGCTCGATACCCATGATCGCCGCCATCGCGCCCGTGCCGACCGGCACGGCCTCTTGCATGAACTCGCCGCGCTTGCGCACGATCCGCACCGCGTCGGCGAAGCGAAGCGCGCCGGCGACGACCAGCGCGGTGTACTCGCCCAGGCTGTGGCCCGCGGCCAACGCCGGCTTGAGACCGCGCTCGGCACACGCGGTCGCTGCGGCCACCGACGCGGTCAGCACCGCGGGCTGAGTGTTCGCGGTCAGCGCGAGCTCGGTCTCGGGACCTTCGAAAACGAGCCGGCAGAGATCGAAGCCCAGCGCGTCGTTGGCCTCCTCGAAGACCGCCTTGGCGCCGGTCGAGCTCTCGTAGAAGCCTTTGCCCATCCCGACTGCTTGAGAACCCTGCCCAGGAAAGAGAAACGCCGTGGTCATGGCCGCAAAGCGGTTACCAACGGATCAGTGCGGCGCCCCAGGCGAAGCCGCCGCCGAGGGCGACGATCAGCACCAGATCGCCGCGCTTCAGCCGGCCCGCTGCGATCGCCTCTTCGAGCGCGACGTAGACGGACGCGGCGCCGGTATTGCCGTAGCGATCGACGTTGACGAAGACGCGGTCCATCGGCAGATCGACGCGCTTGGCTGCGGCCTCGATGATGCGCAGATTGGCCTGGTGCGGGATGAACAGGCTCACGTCCTTGGCGGTGAATCCGTTGCGGGCCAGGATGCGCTCGGCGCAGTCGACGAACAGCCGCACCGCCACCTTGAAAACCTCGTTGCCCTTCATCTTGGCGAAGTGCATCCGCGCGTCGACCGTCTCGCGGGTCGCCGGGTTGCGCGAGCCGCCGCCCGGCATGTAGAGGAGGTCCCAGTACTGGCCGTCCGAGTAGAGATCGAAGTCGATGATCCCGCGATCGTCCTCCGACGGCTCGAGCACCGCGGCGCCGGCGGCATCGGCCAGGAGCACGCACGTCCCGCGGTCGGTGAAATCGGTGATGCGCGAGAGGGTCTCGGCGCCGATGCACAGCACGCGCTTGTACTTGTTAGTCTGGATGAACTGCGAGCCGATCGACAGGCTGTAGATCGAGCCCGCACACGCGGCCAGCATGTCCACGGAGCCCGCGCGCCGGCAGCCCAGCCGGTGCTGGACGATGTTGCCGACGGTCGGAAAGATCATGTCGGGGCTGGTCGTGCCCACCGCGATGAACTCGACGTCTTCCGGCAGGAGATTGGCGCGCTCGAGCGCCTGCTGCGCGGCACGCACGGCCAGATCGGACGTCGCCTCGTTCTCGTCGACGATGCGCCGCTCGCGGATCCCGGTCCGCTGCACGATCCACTCGTCGTTGGTGTCGACCATCTTCTCGAGATCGGCGTTGGTCAGGACGCGCTTGGGGAGGAACGCGCCGACCCCCGTAATCTTCGCTCGCGTCATTCACGTCCCCCTTGACCGCCCCGCGCCACCTCGGCCTCCAGCGCGGCTTTGATGTGCTCGTTGAGGCCGGCGTTCGCCCATTCCTGGGCCACCCGCACCGCGTTCTTGATGGCCTTCACCGGGGATGCACCGTGACAGATGATGGCAGCGCCGTCAATGCCGAGCAGCGGCGCGCCGCCCATTTCGGTGTAGTCGATCCGGCGGCGGAAACGCTCGAACGCCGGCATCGCGAGCTTGGCGCCGAGCTTCGACCGCGTGTCCCGCAAGAGCTCTTCCTTGATCATGGCGCCGATCATCTCGGCGAGGCTCTCGGAGATCTTGAGCGCGACGTTGCCGGTGAACCCGTCGGTGACGACGACGTCGCACCGTCCGTTGTAGATGTCGCGGCCTTCGACATTGCCGACGAAGTTCAGCGACGACTCGCGCAGCTGCTCGAACGTCTCCTTCGTGAGCTCGTTACCCTTGCCCTCTTCCTCGCCGACCGAGAGCAGCCCCACGCGCGGGCTGTCGAGGCCGAGGATGTCGCGCGCATAGACGTGGCCCATGACCGCGAACTGAAGGAGATGCTCGGCCTTGGGATCGACGTTGGCGCCGGCGTCGAGCAGGATGGTGAACTTCCGAAGATTCGGGAGCACGGCGGCGATGGCCGGCCGGTCAACGCCCGGCAGCACGCCGATCACGAACATCGCGATCGCCATCGCGGCGCCGGTGTTCCCCGCCGAGATGAAGGCCGACGCCGTGCCTTCCTTCACGAGCTCGGCGGCGACGCGGAGCGACGAGTCGCGCTTGCGCCGGAGCGCCTGCGACGGGCTCTCGGCCATGCCGACCACCTGCGAGGCGTGACGGATCTCGAGCGCGAGGCTTTCGGCTTCGAGCCGAACTACCTCGCGGTGAATCGCCGAGCGGTCTCCCACCAGGATCACCGCCGCGCCGAACTCGCGGACGGCGGCCACCGCGCCCTCGACCACGACGCGGGGACCGTGGTCGCCGCCCATCGCGTCCACGGCGACCTTCAAGCGGGACGGCACGCCGCCTCCGTTGGTCATCGGCATGTGGTCGGCGGCGTCAGGAGCCGGTTAGGTCCCCTCGACCGCCACGATCTCCCGGCCCTTGTAGTACCCGCAATGCGGGCACACCCGGTGCGGCAGCTTGGTCTCGCGGCACTGGGGACATACCGCGCGGGTAGGGCTCGCGAGCTTGTAGTGCGTGCGGCGCTTTCGGCCGCGCGTCTTCGAGTGACGTCGTTTCGGCAGGGGCATCGGAGTTCTCCTAGTGCGACAGCCGCGAAGCCAGGTCTTTGAGGGCGGCCAGCCGCGGATCCGGCGGGCGCTCTTGGCACTCGCACCGGACCACGTTCTTATTGCCGCCGCACACTCGGCAGAGCCCAAGACAGCCTTCGCGGCACAACGGCTTCATGGGGAGGGCGAGCGTCGTCTCGGCATCGATCAAGCCACCGACGTCGATCTCGTCCCGGTCGTAAAAATCGACGTCGAGGTCGTCAGCGGCGAGCTCGATGTTGTCCGCCGTCGCCGGACGCGGCACCAGCCGCACGTCGAGGGCGGCCGTGACCTCCGCGGCGCACGGCTCGAGGCACCGTCCGCACGCCTGCGAGACCGCCGCATGGACCTCGCCGGTCAGGAAGACATCGGCGCCGTCGCGCTCGAGGCGCAGGCTCACGTCCAGCAGCCGCCAGCTCGGGTCTTTGTAGACCGTCCCGAGCGCGTCGGCGTCCGTGATGGTCAGCCCTTCGGTCTGGATATCTGGAACCCGGACGATCATGCTCGCTAAAGC
Organism: Candidatus Methylomirabilota bacterium; assembly: GCA_035275385.1. Lineage (GTDB taxonomy): Bacteria > Methylomirabilota > Methylomirabilia > Rokubacteriales > CSP1-6 > AR31. The sequence continues at coordinate 6,473 of DATEMW010000342.1, forward strand.
TTCGTCAACAAACGAATTTTTGTTCAAGTCGGGCCAGTATATCGGCCGTTACGCCTGCAAGTCAAGGCATTTGACCACAATAATGCGTGATTTGCCCGCCCTTGGACCGTCTGCTAAGCTTCGAGCCATGTCAAACGTGTTCAAGACCGGGCTCCTGTTGGCCGTCCTGACAGTGATGCTCGTGCTCATCGGCGGCGCGGTCGGCGGCCGTCAAGGCATGCTGATCGCCTTTTTTATCGCCCTCGCGATGAACTTCGTCAGCTATTGGTTCTCGGACAAGATGGTGCTCGCGGCATATGGGGCAAAGCCGATCGAGGAGGCATCGGCACCCCGGCTCTACGCGATCGTGCACCGTCTGGCCACGCGGGCCGCGATCCCGATGCCCCGGGTCTACTTGATCCCGAGCGAGACGCCGAACGCGTTCGCGACGGGTCGCAATCCGGAGCACGCGGTGGTCGCCGTCACCGAGGGCATTCTCAGGATCCTCGACGAGGAAGAGCTCGAGGGCGTGCTGGCGCACGAGCTGTCACACGTGAAGAACCGCGACATGCTGATCTCGACGATTGCGGCCACCCTGGCCGGCGCCATCACCTACCTGGCCCACATGGCGCAATGGGGCGCGATGTTCGGCGGCCGCCGCGACGATGAGGAAGGCGGCTCGAACCCGATCGCGATGATCCTGCTGGCGATCCTCGCGCCGATCGCCGCGATGCTCGTGCAGATGGCGGTCTCGCGCTCGCGCGAGTTCCAGGCCGACGCGACCGGCGCGCAGGTGGCCGGCCGCCCGTGGGGTTTGATGAAGGCGCTCGAGAAGCTTCAGATGGCGAATCAGCAGATGCCGATGGCGGACGCCACACCCGCGACCGCGCATCTGTTCATCGTGAACCCGCTGAGCGGCGAGGCGTTCATGCGGCTGTTCTCGACTCACCCGCCCCTCGAGGAGCGGATCGCGCGGCTGCGCTCGATGCGGGTCTAGCTCACACGTCGCGTAGAACGGCGCGCCGGGGACGACCCCGGCGCGCCGCTTCAGTCTTCAGGCCTTGTCGACCATGTAGATGTGCGACAGCATGTCGACGTAGATGTTGCCGTCGATCACGAGCTCGCCCTGCTTGTTCTTCTCGATGCCCTTGACGGTCGGCTTCGCGGTCGCGTAGCGCACCACCCAGGCGACCGGCACATAGCCGACGTCGTTCTGCATGATCTCCTCGGCCTTCGCGTAGCTCACGAGGCGCTTCTTGGGGTCGCTGGTATCGCGGCCGGCCTCGAGCTCCTTGTCGAAGGCGTCGTTCGACCAGGCCTGGCGCTTGCCGGTCGTCTTCTTGCCGTAGAAGGTGTCGAAGTACTCGTTGTGCGGGTCCGGATAGTCCATGAACCAGCGGATCCACACGAACTGGAGATCCTGCTTCCAGAGCCGCTCGCGGAACACGCGCTGCTCGAGCACCTCGAGCTCGGTCTTCATGTTCAGGTTCTCGAGCAGCACGGCCTGGACCGCCTCGGCCAGCGGCTTACTGCCCAGGGCCTCGTCGCGGAGCGAGAGCGTGATCTTCGGCCAGTTCTTCCCGCCTTCGAACGGCGTGCCCTTCAGCATCGACATCGCCAGCTTCGGATCGAAGCGCTGCAGATCGCGCGTCTTCTTGTCGTCGAGCGCCCCCGGGAAGCCCGGCGGAATCATCGCGTGGGCCGGAATCGCGAATCCCTGGCTGACCTTGACGATGTTCTCGCGGTCGATCGCGTGCGCGACGGCCTTGCGGACCTTCAGGTTGTCGAACGGCGCCTTGGTCACCTGCGGGAGCAGGTACCAGGTGCCGGGATACGGGAACCGGAAAACTTCCTTCGACGTCCGCGGATCACCCTGGAAGCGCTTGAGGTCGGCGGTCTGCAGACGCGTGAGGTCGATCTCGTTGTTCTCGTACGGGAGCACGCCGGACGCGATCGGGATGATCGGGATCGTCACCTTCTCCAGGGTGACGTCCTTGGCGCCGAAGAAGTGTTTGTTCTTCTTCAAGACGATCACCTTGTTGTGCTCCCACGCGTCCAGCACGAAGGGCCCGTTGCAGACGATGTTCGCGGCCTCCGTCCACTTGTCGCCGTGCTTCTCGATCGAGCCGCGATGGCCGGGCAGCGCAGCCAGATACGCCGAAAGCACGGGGAAGTAGCCGCGCGGGCCCTCCAGCGTGACCTCGAGGGTCCAGTCGTCCTTGGCGCGGACGCCGACCTCTTTGGAGTCGGTCAGCTGCTTCTTGTTGAAGGCCTCGCCGTTCTTGATGTCGTACAGGAACGAGGCGTACGGGGCGGCGCTGGCCGGATCGAGCTGACGCTTCCACGAATATTCGAAGTCGCGGGCCGAGCACGGTGAGCCGTCGGACCACTTCGAATCCTTGCGGATCGCGAAGGTCCAGACCGAGCCGTCCTTGTTGGGCGTGACCTTCTCGGCGACATAGGGCACCGCCTCGAAGTTCACGTTGAACTTCATGAGCCCAGCCCACAGCTGCGGCGTGCCGCCGCAGTAGAGGTCCTTGTTGTAGTCGTGGCTCGACGGGTCCTGCTCGTACCAGCTGCCGCCGCCGAAGCGGAGGTGCTGCTCCTTCGCGAGCTTCTCGCCGGGGGCCAGCTTCGGCGCCGCCGAAACGGGCCGAGCGTTGAAGCCCGCCGCGCCCATCGCCGCCAGGCCCGCGGCAACCCGCAGGAAGTCTCGCCGCCCCACCCCGATGGCGAAGAGTCGCGTGGCCAGGAGCTCCATCTGGCTGTCCGAGATACGAGGAACTCGCATGAGCGGGTCTCCTTGCTATTTCAGTTTTGGGTCCAGCGCGTCTCTGACGCCGTCCCCGAAGAACGTGAACGACAGCATGGTAACCGCGATGGCGATCGACGGGAAAACACAAAGGTGCCAGTAGGACCGGATGTATTGCTGCCCCTCACCCACCATCTGGCCCCACGACGGGGTCGGCGGATTGATCCCGACGCCGATGAACGAGAGCGCCGCCTCCGTGAAGATGGCCTCCGGGATCCCGAAGGTGATCGCGACCACGATCGGCGTCAGTGCGTTGGGGAGGATGTGGCGCATGAGCAGCCGGGAAAAACCGGCGCCGAGCGCCCGGGCCCCGTCGACGAACTCCTTTTCCTTGATCGCCAGCACCTGCGCGCGTGTCTGCCGGGCGATGCCGACCCAGCCGGTCAGCCCGATCGCGATGAAGATGTTCGTGAGCCCCGCGCCCAGCATCGACATCAAGAGGATGACGAAGAGCAGACGCGGGAAGGCGTACATGACGTCGATGAACCGGGTCAGGAACATGTCCGTCCGGCCGCCGACGTAACCCGACAGCGCGCCGATGGGCACCCCGATGAGCACCACGATCACCTGCGCGCCGAGCCCCACGAGCATCGACACCCGCGCGCCGTAGATCATCCTCGACAGGAGATCCCGACCGAGCTGGTCGGAGCCGAGCGGAAAGTCGCGCGAGGGCGCCTCGTTGAGGCGACCGAAGTTCGATTTCGTGTACGGGAGCGGCGCCAGGAAGTCGGCGAAGATCGCGACGAAGCAGAGCACGGCGATGACGATCCCGCCGGCGACCGCGAGCTTGTTGCGCCGGAGCCTACGGACACCGTCGCGCCAGAGGCTCGACGAGCGCGCCCGCGTCTCCTCGACCGGTACGGCCACAGCGATCGCGGCGCGGCTCACCTCAGTACCGGATCCTGGGATCGAGGACCCCATAGAGCAGGTCGACGACGAGGTTCATGATCGCGAGGAAGGCGCCATACGTCAGCACCACCGCCATGATCATGGGGTAGTCGCGGCCGGTCATCGAGAGCACGAAGAAGCGGCCCATCCCCGGCACCCGAAAGATCGACTCGACGAAGAACGAGCCGGTGCCGACCGCGGCGAACATCGGGCCCAGCAGGGTCACCACCGGGATGAACGCGTTCTTGAGCGCGTGCTTGAAGATGACGGGGAGCTCGCCGAGTCCCTTGGCGCGCGCGGTCAGTGTGTAATCGGCGCGGATGACCTCGAGCATGCTGGCCCGCGTGAAGCGCGCGATGATCCCCATCGGCGCCAGCGCCAGCGCGATCGTCGGCAGGACCCAGTTCCGCGGTGACTCCCAGCCGCCGGTCGGGAACAGCGGCACGACGAACGAGAACAGGATGATCAGGAACACCGCGAGGACGAAGTTCGGCACGGCGACGCCGACCGTCGCCAGGCTCACCGATACGTAGTCCCAGCCGCGGTTCTGATAGATCGCGGCGAGGATTCCGAGCATCAGGCCGCCGACGATCGCAACACCGAGCGCCATCGAGCCGAGCAGGAGCGAGATCGGAAAGGTCTGCGCGATGATCTCGCTGACGGTCCGCGTCTTGTAGACGAACGAGTTGCCGAAGTCGCCGCGCACCGCCTTCGTCAGGAAGATCCAGAACTGCTCGTAGAGCGGCCGATCGAGGCCGTAGTGCGCGGCCAGGTTCTTCTGTGCCTCGGGCGACAGCGGGTTGGCGCCCTCCGCGACCGGATCGAGCGGGCTTCCGGGCGTGGCGTGCATCACCAGAAACGTGACGAGCGCCATCGCCAACAACGTAGGCACCAACCACAAAACACGCGCCAGCGCGAATTGGAACAACCAGGCCCTCCGGCGGTCGCACGGTCGCCTCGACCGTCCCTATTTGGCACAAGGTCGCCCGACCGAGTCAAGTTCCCGCTTCCTTGACCCGCCCCGGCGGCTGGGCGAGAATTGGGCGGTTTTCAGCTATGGCCGCTGATGCACTCATCCGAGTGGCCGGTCTCCGTAAGACCTTCGGCAACCATCGCGTGCTGGACGGACTCGACCTCGACGTCCGCGCCGGCGAAGCGGTGGCGGTCCTGGGCGCCAACGGCGCCGGCAAGACGACCTTGCTCAAGGTCCTCGCAACCCTTGTCCGTCCGACTCGCGGCACGGCGACGGTCGCCGGCTATGATTGCGCGCGTGACGCCGAGCGGGTCCGCGGTCAGGTCGGCCTGGTCGGGCACAGCTCGTACGTCTACGAAGACCTCACCGCCGCCGAGAACCTGACGTTCTGGGCGACGCTCGGCGGGCTCAAGCTGACCCACGCCGATCGCGCCGCCGCGCTGGCCGCGGTCGAGCTCGATCGGGCCGCCGATGAGAGGGTGCGCACCTTCTCGGCGGGCATGAAGCGGAGGCTCTCGCTGGCGCGCTTCGTCCTCGCGCGGCCGCGGGTGCTGCTGCTCGACGAGCCGTTCACCGGGCTCGACCAGCGCGCAAAGAAATGGCTCGAGGAGCACCTGGCCGCGTTCAAGGCGGGCGGCGGCGCGCTCCTGATGACGTCGCACAGCTTCGGCCGAGAGCTGGCCGTCGCCGACCGGATCGCGATCCTCGCGGGCGGCGCGATCGCGCTCGACACGGCGCGCGGCAGCCTGTCGGCGGACGACATCCACCGGCTCTACACCCTGCACGCGGAGGAAGCGTCCTGACGTTCGCTCGGCGGGCCTTCGTGGTGGTGTGGAAGGATCTGCTGGTCGAGCGCCGATCGAAAGAGACGCTCAATGCGGTCTTCTTCTTCGGCCTGCTGCTGCTGTTCCTGTTCCAGTTCGCCCTCGGCCCCGATCGCGAGCGGCTGGCCGGCACGCTTCCGGGCCTGCTCTGGCTCGGCTTCATCCTGAGCGGGCTCCTCGGCCTGGGCCGCACGTTCATCGCCGAGCGCGAGAACGACTGCTGGGAAGGGCTTCTCCTGACGCCGGGCGACAAGTCCGCCATCTACGTCGGCAAGCTCGCCGGCAATCTCTTGCTGATGCTGGTCGTCGAGGCGATCCTCCTCGTGCTGTTCAGCTTCTTCTTCAATCTCGATCTCGCGGCCGTGCTGCCCGCGCTCGCTGTCGTGATCGCGCTCGGCACCGTCGCGTTCGCCGCGGTCGGCACCCTGTTCGCGGCGATGACCGCCCACGTGCGCGCCCGCGAGCTCCTGTTCCCGGTGCTTCTGCTGCCGGTGGAAGCGCCGGTGCTGCTCGCGACCGTCAAGGCGACGGAGGCCGTGCTGCTCGGCGAGTCGCTCGGCAGCGTCGCGCACTGGCTCAAGCTGCTCGCGGCCGCGGACGTGGTGTACGTCGCCGTCGGCGTGCTCACGTTCGATTTCGTCCTGGAGGGTTAGGCGCCGTGAAACGTCTTCTCGGCGTGGTGACGGCCGTCGGCCTCGTCGCGGGTCTGGTGATGGCCTTCGGGATCGCCCCGCGCGAGGCCACGCAGGGCAACGTCCAGCGCATCATGTACCTGCACGTGCCGAGCGTCTGGGTGGCGTATCTGGCGTTCGCGGTCGTCCTGGTCGCGTCCGTCGTCTATCTGGTCAGACGGGCCGAGGCTGCCGACCGGCTCGCGCACGCCTCCGCGGAAGTCGGCGTGCTGTTCACCGGGCTCACGATCGCGACCGGCTCGATCTGGGGCAAGCCCACGTGGGGTACCTGGTGGACGTGGGACGCGCGGCTCACGACGGTGTCGATCCTGTTCGTGATGTACCTCGGCTATCTCCTGCTCCGCGGGATGATCGACGACCGCGAGCGCGGCGCCCGGTTCGCGGCGGTGCTCGGCATCGTCGCCGCGTTCAACATTCCGCTCGTTCACTTCTCGGTCTACTGGTGGCGCACCCTGCACCAGCCGCCGTCCTTGATGAAGCCGGGCCCCAGCACGATGCCGGGCGTCATCGTCGCCGCGCTCCTGGTGAACTTCGCGGCCTTCACCCTGCTCTACGTCTACTTCGTCACCCGTCGCGCCCGCGTGCTGCGACTCGAGGCGGAGGCCGAAGCGTGACCGCGGACAACTGGAGCTTCGTGTTCGCCGCCTACGGCCTGGCCGTCGTCGTGCTCGTCACCTACTGGCGCTTCCTCGTCCGAAGAGAACGGGAGCTGAGCGAGGGCGACACCCTCCGCCGCCACGGCTCCGGCATGCCCGAACCGCAAACAGAACACCGGTCGCCATGAACCAGCCGAACCAGAGCCGACTCGCGGCGCGGAATGAATCGGGCGTGCGGAGCTTCGCCGCGCCTGTCTCAGGCCACCCTCGGTTCAAGCCGGCCTCGAGGTCCCCGCTACAATGAACCGCCAACGCAAATTCATCGTCGGCGGGCTCGTCATCGCCGCCGCGCTCGGCTACATGATCTACGCCGGCGTCACCCAGTCGGCCGTCTACTTCGTGACGCCGGCCGAGCTGCAGGCCGCGCCGGTGCCCGGTAAGGCCTACCGGCTCGGTGGGATGGTCGTACCCGGCTCGCTCAAGTGGGAGCCCAAGTCGCTGGATCTGTCGTTTGCGCTCTCCGACGGCACGGCCACGGTTCCCGTCCGCCACAAGGGCACACCGCCCGATCTCTTCGGCGAAGGGCGGGGCGCCGTCCTGGAAGGAAGCTGGACCGGCGATGGTTACTTCAAGGCGAACCTGATCATGGCCAAGCACTCCGAGGAGTACAAAGCGCCCCACGACCAGAACCAGGCAGGCTATCGCGAGCTCATGAAGACCCTTCGGGGTGAAGGGCGGTGACGGCGGATCTCGGCTACGGAATGACTCTGGTCGCGCTCGGCCTGGCGGTGTACGGCGGGCTCGCCGCGGGGGTCGGGGCCAAAACGGGGCGGCTGGCTCTCGTGGAGTCCGCGCAGCACGCGGCGCTCGGCGTGTTCGCCCTGGTCACCTCGTGCTTCGCGCTCCTCACGTACGCGTTCCTCACGTTCGACTTCTCGGTCCGCTACGTCGCGACCAACACGAATCTCGGCACGCCGTTCTATTACCGGATCACTGGAGTCTGGGGGGCGCTCGAGGGCTCGATCATCCTCTGGTCCTGGATGCTCGCGCTCTACACGATCATCCTGATCGTGCGCCACCGGGTCGGCGCCCGCGAGCTCTACCCCTGGGCGCTCGCGACGATGCTCGGAATCCTCGCCTTCTTCCTGCTCGTGATGACGGTCGCGGCGCCGCCGTTCCAGCGCCAGGTCCCGGTGCCCCCCGACGGCCGCGGCTTGAACCCGCTCCTCGAGGACACTGGGATGATCACGCACCCGGTGGCCCTCTACCTGGGCTTCACGGGCTTCACTGTGCCGTTCGCCTTCGCGATGGCCGCGTTGATCACCGGCCGCATCGGCGACACGTGGCTCGCGCTGACCCGGCGCTGGACGATCGTGGCCTGGTACTTTCTGTCGCTCGGCCTCTTGATCGGCGGCTGGTGGAGCTATCACGTGCTCGGCTGGGGCGGCTACTGGGCCTGGGACCCGGTCGAGAACGCCGCGTTCATGCCGTGGCTCACCGGCACCGCGTTCCTGCACTCGGTGATGATCCAGGAGCGGCGGCGCATGCTGCGCCTCTGGAACATCTCGCTGGTGATCCTCACGTTCGGTCTGACGCTCTTCGGGACGTTCCTGACGCGGTCCGGAGTGATCGCGTCGGTCCACGCCTTCACCCAGGGCTCGATCGGCATC
>DATEMW010000343.1:0-48881 GCA_035275385.1 Candidatus Methylomirabilota bacterium
CTCCGTGTAGATCCACTTGATCTCGATCATGCCGCCGACGTCGGTGTTGATGTCCAAGGCGCCGTTCGTCGCGCTCTTGGTGCCGCCGCCGAAGCCGCCGGCCGCGCCCGAGTTGTTCCCCGGGAAGCCGCCGTCGTTCGAACCGCCCTGGCCGTACATCAGGTCGATTTCGAGACCGAGCACCGCCTTGGTCCGTCCGACCGCGAACTCGATGTCGGGACGGAAGCGCGTACGCGCATACCACTCACGATCGTTGTCACGGGTGTAGTTACCGTCGTAGAAGTTCCGGCCAGCCGTGGTCAGCTGGTCGAACGTTCCCGTGATCGTCACCTTCGGCGCGGGCGGCGGCGTCTGTGCGAACACAGCCGGCGCCAGCATCGCCAGGATGACGAGCGCGAATACAGCGGTGAGCAGACATCTCCTCATTACTGCCTCCTCAAATGTGGTGAGCAGCAATCAGCTCGTTGCCGAAACTCAACGCCGACATCACCAACAACTCCACCGCCAGTCGCATCCGGATCGTTCACGTTCGGTGCGTGACTCAGAACGCCAGGCGCACGCGCGCAGCTAGCTGGTATGCATCGTGTGGATCGCGGCGGGTGTGCACCCCGTTCACGACCTCCGCCGTGGCCAATGCCCCGCCCGCGAACAGATATGAGCCCGCGATGTCGAACGCCGTGTTCGGGGCAAACCGCCACGTGATTCCGAGGTCCACCTCGGTGCCGATATAGTTGGAGTCGCCTTTTACCCAGCTTTGATCGTCCACGGTTGTCCGGCTGACGGAGCCCCCGGCGAGACCCGGCAGGGAGTTCGTGTCGGTATCGACCTTTTCGGCGGTCCACGTCGGGTTCACCATCCCGTACACGGAGAACGCGGGCGTGACGCTGTACGTGGTCCTGAGACCGAACCCTGCGCGGCCATAGCGGTCGTAGCCGATGTGGCGGCCCATGTTCGTCGCCAGCTGGCCGTTGAAGTAATCGATCCCGTTGGCCAGGATCTCGGCCCAGCCCGCCCAATAGCCAGCATCCGTGGAGAGCGGCTGGAAGTAACGGACGCTCCGCGCGAGGTTGTCGCGGGCCTTGTTGCCCGGGGTATAGACGCCGCGCGCTTCGAGCAGCAGCGGACCCAGCTGGTAGGACGCGATGATGTCGACGATCCAGGCGCTCATGTCGGCCTCGACGACCCCGACCGTCCCGTCCGACCTCACCGCCTGGTGATCGCGGTGCCCCCACTGGTACATGAGCGTCGGATCGAGACCGAAGGCGCCGGCACGCCAGCGCATGTCGACTCCGATCGTGTGCCGATCCTCATGGAGAGCAGAGTCGCCCGCCGGTGCGCCCCCGCCGAGGGTCGCTGCCGAGTTGGTCGTGTTGGTGACCGCGGCATTCTGGACGAACCCCCGACTGATCAGGGCGTGGCGCGAGCTGGCGTTCGTCACGCCATCGGCGTGGAAGTAGGAGTACAGCGGCTTGATGTCGAGCCCCTTGAACGGCGTGACTTCCGGGCTGACCGTGATCGCCCAGTCCTCGCCGCGGCTCGTCCGCAAGTTGGCGGCTGTACGGTTACCGCCGGCGAGCTGGTCCTCGGACACGACGTAGGCGAGCTTGAGGACGACGTTTGGGTCGAACCTCGTAATCGTCGACAGTCCGGCAAAATCGCCGTTGGCGTAGACGATCTTGTAATTGGCCAGGGTGCTCCAGGGTTGACCGCCGGCCCGCGCCATCGTGTCGACCGGGATGAACGGCATGATGCTGTCCCGCCCGGTCAGCGGAAATTCGGTGTAGATCCACTTGATCTCGATCATGCCGCCGACGTCGGTGTTGAGGTCGAGACAGCCGTTCGAGTTGTTTTTGCAGCCGGTGGTCGCGTTGCCGGCTCCGACGGCGGCGACGCCGCCCGCCGAGCCTGTGTTGTTTCCGGGGAATCCGCCGTCGTTGGGTCCGGTCTGGCCGTACGTCAGGTCGATCTCGAGCCCGAGCACGGCCTTGACCCGCCCGACCTCGAACGTGAAGTCGGGGCGGAACCGGGTCCGGGCGTACCACTCCCGGTCGTTGTCTCGCGTGAAGTTTCCGTCGTAGAAGTTCCGACCTGCCGCCGTGACCTGGTCGAACAATCCGGTAATCGTGACCTTTGGTGTCGGAGTCTGCGCGAAGACGGCAGAAACTAGGATCAGCAGGACCATCTGAGCCAGAAGTGCGGGAGCGAGGACCCTTTTCATCTCGATCTCCCCGAAGCCGGGCGGCACTGCCCTGAAAGCTGTCGCGCGAGGGCCGTCACTGTTATCAAGTGTGCACGGCAAAGCCTTGCACACCGCGCAATTTTTACTGCATGTGGACTTACATCGTCAAGAAAAAATACCCGCAATTAAAACAGATAGTTACAGTACGGTACTGCGGAGTCTAGCCCCCGTCCCCCAGGGCCTTGAGGCGGTCGAGAGCGGCGCGCCCCACGGGCGAGTCGGGGCCGAGCTGGCGGGCTTGCCGGAAAGCGGCCTTCGCCTCGTCCTTCCGATTCTCAGCGATGAAAACGAGGCCGAGGTTGTAGTAGGCCGTCTGCATCTTCGGGTCGAGGCTGATCGCGAAGCGAAGCGTTTGCTCCGCCTCGCGATACTGCTTTAGGTGGTAGAGAGCGAGACCAAGGTTCTGGTTCGCGGTCTCGGGAATCGTCAAGGTCGGCAGCTCGAGCGATTTCCGGTAACTCACGACCGCCTCGTCCCAGCGGCGAGACTCGGCGAGCGCTGTTCCCATGTGGAAGTGAGCGTCGGCGTACATGGGGTTGAGCTCGACGGCCTTCTTGAAGTGCTCGAGCGCCATGTCGGGTCGGCCGAGCTCGAGGAGCACCACGCCGAGCGTGTCGCGATAGAGCGGCGAAGACGGATTGATGTTGATGGCTTCCTGCAGTGAAGCCAAGGCGCCCGCCGGCTGCTTGTCGTTCAGATAGCTGAGGGCGCGATCGTACGCAGCGCGCGCCTGGAGCTTCTGGACTTCGGCGTGCTTCTCAGCCTCTTTCGTGTTCGCACATCCGGCCGCCGCCAGAGCGAAAACAAGCAGAGTCAGCCAAAGCCCGTGTCTTCTTGACACACTCAATCCTCCCCATGTAGCCTCAACAGGATGCCTACCTACGAATATGAATGCCGCAAGTGCAGACGCGTCTTCGAAATCCGCCAGCGAATCTCCGAGCCCGCACTGACGGTGTGCGACGTATGCGGCGGCGAAGTACGCCGTCTCCTCTCTGCCGCCCCGTTCATTCTGAAGGGTGAAGGGTGGTACGTCACCGACTATCCTTCGGAGTCTCGCAAACAAGCGCTGCAATCCGAAAAAACGTCGGCGGATAAACCCTCCACGGATAAACCTTCCGCGGATAAAACTTCTTCGGACAAGACGAGCGAGAAGCCGGCTGCCAAGGGCAGCGACGGCACTACGAGCGCCTCCGCTCCCGCCGCCCCACCGGCGAAGTCCGACTGACCACGACGGGAGTCCCGCGGCCGGCCCTGAGCGTCTTGGCCGCGCTTCCCGCGTTGACCGCGATCTCCAGACGGTTGCCCGAGCCCACGAGCGCTCCCGGATTGCCGCGCTTCAGCTCCCCGTAGGTCCGCACCAGCGGAAGCGTCTTCCCCGCCACCCGCACGGTGATCTCCGGGCCGAGCGAGGTCAGTGCCTCGCCCGGAATCGAGGTCACGAGGTTACCGAAGCGGTCGATATGGAGGACCGCGCCGCCGATCTTTCCGCCGGCGATCCGTGCTTCGGGCCACGTGAGCCGCACCGGATCGGTCACCGCGGGCCCGAGCCGGTGAGGCTCGAGACCTCGCGCCAGGTGGGCGGCCGCCGGCGCGAAGACGTCACGCCCGTGAAACGTCCGGCTCACACGTGCGCCGCGGAACTCCGCGGCCGTCAGCTCGAACGCGCGCCAGCCGGCGTCTGCGAGGAACGGCGTGAACAGACCGTTGTCGGGTCCGACGAACGTGCGGCCGCCGGCCGTGACGGCCAGCCCGCGCCGCGCCGTACCGACACCCGGATCGACCACGGCGACGTGGATCGTGCCCGGCGGAAACCAGCGTGCGGCGGCCTCCAGCGCCAGGGCGCCGGCGAGGACGTCCTGAGGCGGGATTTCGTGCGTGACGTCGACGACGTGGACGTCGCGGGTGATCGACAGGATCGCCGCCTTCATCTCGGCGACGTAGGTATCGCGCGTGCCGAAATCGGTCGTCAGCGAGATGACCGCCACGTCACCGATCGCGATCCACCACGAAGTCCGCGATCAATGCCAGCGTTTCTCGCTCTTCGGACGGGGCGAACACGGTCAGCGCGGCCTTCGCCGAGCGGGCGTACTCGTGCGCCTGGGCCATGGCGTACTCCACGCCCTCGTGCTCGACGACGTAGCGACGGATCTCGTCGACCTCTTCGGCCCCGAGGGCCTGGCGCTTGAGCAAGCCTTTGACGCGCTCGCCCTCGGCCGGCGTCACACGCGCGAGCATCGCGATCAGGGGCAAGGTGCGCTTGCCCTCGCGGAGGTCGGCGCCGATCGCCTTGCCCAGCCGGTCTTGATTCGCCACGAAGTCGAGCGAGTCGTCCGAGATCTGGAACGCGACGCCGATGTCCATGCCGTACTGCGTGAGGGCATCGACCTGGCTCGCCGGGAGCCCGCCCAGGAGCGCGCCGATACGGCAGCACGCGGAAATGAACGACGCCGTCTTCTGGGAGATGATCCTCAAGTAGTCCGCCTCGGTCGTGACGCCGCTGCGCTTGAGCTGGAGCTGGAAGACTTCGGCTTCCGTCATCGACACGGTCGAGCGCGCGAGCGTTTCCATCACCGCGCGGTCGTTGTCGCGCACGAGCATCGCGAACGACTTCGAGTAGAGGTGATCGCCGACCAGGACCGAGGCGTCGTCGCCCCACTGCGCGTTGGCCGAGGGCCGCCCGCGCCGGAGCGGCGCCTGATCCACGACGTCGTCGTGGATCAAGGTCGCGGTGTGGAGCATCTCGACCACGCAGGCCAGCCGTACGCCTCGGGGGCCGGTATAGCCGGCCAGGCGTGCCGCCAGCAACAGCAGCATCGGGCGCAGGCGCTTGCCGCCGGCGCCCGCGATGTAGCCGCCCATCTCCTGGATGAGCGGCACCGGCGAATCGAGCTCGTGCCGAATTTCCGCCTCGACGCGCTCCAGATCGCCGCCGAGCAGCGCAGCGACGCGCTCCTTCAGGACCCGCTCGAGGGTGGGTGTGGCCACGCGAGCGACTACTTCGGGACGACGCGATCCTTGACCTGGATCCGCGCGCCTGGGGCCACCGTCTGGACGTCAGCGACCGAGAATCGCTCGCGCATCTCCGTGACGCGCGCCGTGCCGATTTCCTCGTCGAGATTGCCGAGCACCTCGCCCGTCACCGGGTGCACCAGCGGGATCACGTCGGCGCGCCGAAGGCTCACCAGGGTCCCAGGCCGGATTCCGTCGGCCGCGGTCAGGTCGATGACGATCCGCGTCGTGTCGACGTAGACGACGAATCCGCGCTTGGGACCTTCCGGGGCCTTGCCGTTGGTCGGCTGCGCCTGGGTCGGCGCGGCCGGGGCGGCGCCCTTCGCCGCCGGAGCGGACGCCGGAGCCGCCGGCGCCGGAGTCGCCACCGGCGTCTGCGCGGGCATCCCCTGACGCGCGCTGATCTTGCCGCCGCCGGGCGGCGCGCCGTAGCGCGCCACGATCTCCGGCGGCGCGATGATCGAGCCCTTGCCGAACACGACCGTCCCCAGGGTCACCGGCGTCTTGTCTTCCTCGACCCAGACGTATTCGGGCTCGCTCGGCACGTCGCCGAAGCGGGGATTGCGGATCAGCAGCCACTTGGTCTCCGCCGACTTGATCGCGACCGAGGGATCGCCGGCGTTGGGGACACCGATGACCTGCTTCGCCGTCGAGCAGCCGAACGCCGTGACGGCGACGACAGCGAGCAGCACGATGCGTCGCACGGTCATGGAGCCGGCCATACCATAGCAGGATCACCCCAGCAAGGCATCAGTCTTCGCTGGCCGGTTCCCACGGGAAGCGCTGCTCCTCGGCCGCCGCCGGCGGCAAGAGAGCCGCGCGGCGCGAGAAGAGCGCGGTGCCGGTCACGGCGGAGATGAACGTCGCGTCCAGGTAGACGACCCCGCGGCGCTCGATCAGCACCGGGACGATCCAGCCGGCCACCTCGAATTTCCTCGACACGCGCACCGCCCGATCCGGCAAGGCCAGCACTTCCTGGACGTGTGCGCCGCCGGTCGCGAAGAGATCGTTCACCGCAAGCGGATCGGTCACGTGGAAGCGCTTGGAGCCCTCGAGCGCCACCGCGAGCAGATACGGCACCCGGCGAAGATCGGGCTTCGACTTCGATTCGGTCAGATCGAGGACCGGCGTGACCGCGACCTTGATCCGCCCTCGCGTGATCCGGACGCCGTCGTCCGGCTGCGGGCTCGCCTTGCCCTCGATCGGGACGAACAGCGCCTCGCAGAATCGCGGCTGAACCGCGCGAACCTGTGCGTAGCCCAGCACCTCCTCGTAGCGGCCGAGCACGCGCCGCGTGATCGGGTGATGGAACTCGTCGCCCTTGCGGAAGATCGTGAACTCCTGGCCGACCTGGGCGCCGCCGGTCTCCCCGATGTCCAGATAGAGCGTGGTGCCCTCGGCGCCGATCACGAGGCCTTCGAGCGGGCTGAACGCCTTGGTGAAGTCGTCGACCATGAGGACGAAGGTCGCGCCGACCCTATCTGCCATCCCGGCGTCGGCGGGCGCGCTCGAGAGCGCGCTCAGCGCGATCAGGACGCCGATCGTCCAGGCCCGCATGCTCAGAAGGTCACCGAAGGCCTGTGGGTGCCGAAGACTCCGCGTAGACGGTCGCAGATCTCGCCGAGCGTCACGCCGACCTCCACCGCGTCGACCAGGAGCGGCAGGAGGTTGTCGCGGCCGCGCGCGGCGGTCTCGAGGCCGTCGAGGGCCCGTCTGGTGGCATCGCGATCCCGGCTCGCGCGCGCGCGGGCGACCCGCTCGGCCAGGGCCGCGCCGATCGTCGCGTCGAGCTGAAAGAGGTTGCCGGGCGGAGGGTCGTCCGTGACGTAGTCGTTGACGCCGACCACGATCCGCGCGCGGTCCTCCACTTCCTTCTGGTAGCGATACGCGGCGTCCTGGATCTCGCGCTGCATGAACGGGATCGCCGCGACCGCCCCGCCCAGATCGTCGATCTTCGCGATGTACGCCCGTGCCGCCTCTTCGATGTCCCCGGTGAGCCGCTCGAGCGCGAAGGCGCCGCCGAACGCGTCCGCGACGTCGGCGACCCCCGACTCGTGGGCGAGGATCTGCTGGGTCCGGAGCGCGATCCGCACCGCGCGCTCGGTCGGCAGCGCCAGCGCCTCGTCCATCGAGTTCGTGTGCAGCGATTGGCAGCCGCCGAGCACGGCCGCGAGGGCCTGGACCGTCACGCGGACGATGTTGTTCTCGGGCTGCTGCGCCGTCAGCATGCTCCCCGCCGTCTGCGCGTGGAATCTCAGCGCCAGGGACCGCGGATCGCGCGCGGAGAACCGCTCGCGCATGATGCGCGCCCACAGACGGCGCGCCGCGCGGAACTTCGCGATTTCTTCGAGGAGGTTGTTGTGCGCGTTGAAGAAGAACGAGAGCTGGGGCGCGAACACGTCGACGGCGAGCCCGGTCTCGACCGCGGCCTGGACGTAGGCAATGCCGTTGGCCAGCGTGAAGGCCACCTCCTGCACCGCGGTGCACCCGGCCTCGCGCATGTGATAGCCGGAGATCGAGATCGTGTTCCAGCGCGGCACGCGATCCTTGCAATAGGCGAACGTGTCGGTGATCAGCCGCATCGAGGGGCCGGGCGGGAAGATGTAGGTGCCGCGCGCGATGTACTCCTTGAGGATGTCGTTCTGCACGGTCCCGCTGAGACGCTCGGCGGCGACGCCCTGGCGGCGGGCGGTCGCCACGTAGAGCGCTAACAAGATCGACGCCGTGGCGTTGATCGTCATCGACGTCGAGACGCGGTCGAGCGGAATGCCCTCGAAGAGGTCGTGCATGTCCTCGAGCGAGGCGATGGACACGCCGACCTTGCCGGTCTCGCCGTGCGCCATCGACGCATCCGGGTCGTAGCCCATCTGCGTCGGGAGGTCGAAGGCCACCGACAGGCCCGTCTGTCCCTGCTCGAGCAGGAAGCGATAGCGCTTGTTCGTCTCGACCGCGGATCCGAAGCCGGCGTACTGCCGCATCGTCCAGAGACGCTTTCGGTGCATCTCCGGGTGCACGCCCCGGGTGAAGGGGAACTCGCCGGGCTTGCCGAGCTCCGCGGCGCCGTCAGCCGGAACGTCCTCGGGCCCGTATACAGGCTGGAGCGGCGCACCCCACGACGTCTTGAACTCTTTGGGCCGGTCCATCACAGGGGGAGATTACCGTGTTTCTTGGGCGGGTTGCTGTCGCGCTTGGTCCGCAGGAGCTCGAGCACCTCGCAGAGCCGCGCCCGCGTGTCCCGGGGCTCGATCACCTCGTCGATGTAGCCGTGCTCGGCGGCGACGTACGGCGTGGCCAGCATCTCGCGGTACTCGCGGGCCTTCTCGGCCTTGAAGCCCGCCGGGTCCGCCGCCTGGTCCGCCTCGCGCTTGTACAGGATGTTCACGGCGCCCTCGGGGCCCATGACCGCGATCTCCGCCGTCGGGTAGGCGAAGTTCGCGTCGCCGCGGATGTGCTTGGACGACATCACGCAGTACGCGCCGCCGTACGCCTTGCGGGTGATCACGGTGAGCTTGGGCACGGTCGCCTCGCAGAACGCATAGAGGAGCTTCGCCCCATGCTTGATGATCCCGCCGAACTCCTGCGTCGTCCCCGGCAGGAAGCCCGGGACGTCCTCGAACGTCACCAGCGGGATGTTGAAGCAGTCGCAGAAGCGGACGAACCTGGCGCCCTTCAGCGAGGCGTTGATGTCGAGACAGCCGGCCAGGTGCGACGGCTGATTGGCGACGATCCCCACCGGGCGGCCGCCCAGCCGTCCGAAGCCGACGATCAGATTCGGCGCGAAGCCCGCGTGCACCTCGAAGAAGTAGCGCTCGTCGAGCACCGTCCGAATGATGTCGAGCATGTCGTACGGCTTGTTCGGCTGATCGGGCACGATCGACTGCAGGCTCTCATCGCGTCGGTCGATCGGATCGCGCGTCGGCCGCCGCGGCGGCTCCTCGAGATTGTTCTGCGGCAGGAACGTCATCAGCTCACGGATCAGCGCGAGACACTCTTCTTCACTGTCGGCGGCGAAGTGGGCGACGCCGGACGTCGTGCTGTGCGTCCGAGCGCCGCCGAGATCCTCGGCCGAGACGTTCTCGTGCGTGACCGCGCGGATCACGTCGGGGCCGGTGACGAACATGTACGACGTGTTCTTCACCATCAAGATGAAGTCGGTCAGCGCCGGCGAGTACACAGCGCCGCCCGCGCATGGGCCCATGATCGCCGAGATCTGCGGCACGACGCCCGAGGCCAGCGTGTTGCGCAGGAACACGTCCGCGTAGCCGGCGAGCGAGACGACGCCCTCCTGGATCCGAGCGCCGCCCGAGTCGTTCAGGCCGATGATCGGCGCGCCGGTCTTCACGGCGAGATCCATGATCTTGCAGATCTTGCGCGCGTGAGCTTCCGACAGCGAGCCGCCGAACACGGTGAAGTCCTGAGCGAACACGAACACGGGGCGGCCGTGGATACGGCCGGCGCCGGTGACGACGCCGTCACCGGGTGTGCGCTGGGCGGCCATATCGAAGTCGTGGCTCTGGTGGACGACGAGCCGGTCGATCTCGGAGAAGGAACCCGCATCGAGGAGGATCTCGAGTCGCTCGCGGGCAGTCTTCTTGCCGGCCTTGTGCTGACGACGGATTCGTTCCTCGCCGCCGGCCAGCTCTGCTTCCGCGTGTCGGCGACGCAGTTCGTCGAAGCGATCCTGATGCGACATCAAGCTCCTAGTTTCATTGACTTTCGGTCGATTTTCCACCAATAATTCAACCCCATGCCGTTCTGGGTCCAAATGCTCCTCTCCCTGGCGGCGTTTGCGCTGCTGGTGGCGCTCGTGGCCGCGGTCTGGGCGCTCAGAGGGGTGGCGCAACGGGCCGAGGCCGTGCTGGCCATCGTCGAGCAGGAGCTGAGACCGCTGATCGGGCAGGCCCTGGCCCTCACCGAGGACGTACGAGGGCTCACGCGTGAGGCGGGCCGTGAGCTCGAGCGGGTGGGCGCTGTCACCGATCGGGTCGAGGACGTCGCGACCGGCGTGGGACGCATCGTCATGACGCTCGGCAGCCTGACTCGCGCCGGACAGATCGTCGGCGTGGCCGCCGGGATCAAGAAGGGCATCGACGTGTTCGTTCATCGCCTCAGGCATCAAGGAGATCACCATGAGCAATGATCGAAGCGACGCGGGCGGATACATGGGCTGGTTTCTGTTCGGCGCGCTGCTCGGCGCCGGCATGGCGCTCCTGATGACGCCGAAGACCGGCGCGCAGGCGCGCGAGCTCCTGGCCGAGCGCGGCGGCGACGTGGCGCGGCGGGCGCAGGAATTCGCCAACGAGGCGCAGGGCCGCGCCGGCGAGTGGCTCGACAAGAGCCGCGAGATCTTCGAGGAGCAGACCCAGCGGCTCATGAGCGCGTTCGAGGCGGGCCGCGACGCCATGCGGGAAGAGATCCGCCGGGGCTCCAGCGAATCGCGTGGCTGAGATCGAGGTCCCCAACCCCGAGGAGATCCACGAGCGCGGCGAGACGTCGTTCGGCCGTCGCGCCGCGCTCACCACGGCGATCTACGCGGTCGTGCTGTCGATCGGGTCGCTCGGCGGCAACAACACGGTCAAGGAGATGCTGCTCGCCCAGCAGCAGTCATCGGACCAGTGGGCGTTCTATCAGGCCAAGGTGATCCGCGAGCACCAGTACCGCGGCCAGAAGATGGTCTTGGAGAGCCAGCTGGCCGAGCCGTCGACGCTCAAGGGCGCCGAGCGCGCCAAGGTCGAAGCGCTCGCGGCGAAGTTCGCCGAGGAGGAGAAGCGCTACAACACGGAGAAGAAGGAGATCGAGGCGGACGCCAAGAAGCTCGAGGCGGCGCGTGACCACCGCCGCGAGCGCCATCCGTATTTCGAGTTCGGCGAGGTGCTGCTGCAGATCTCGATCGTCAGCGCCTCGGTGGCGATCCTCTCCACCTCACGCCAGATGTTCTGGTTCTCGATGGTCCTGGCAATCTGCGGCGCCGTGCTCGTCCTGAACGGGTTCGTCCCGCTCTTCTCGCTGCCCTTCCTGCACCACCACTGATCGAGCCGCCGCCGCGGATCCGCTCATCGCTCCGCAGCGCCGGAGTCCGTGACGCGGCGGGGGATTACGCTGATCCCGCCGTTTTCCTCCAGCATGGCGACGTGCACCTGCCCGACTTCCTCGACGCCGCTCCGGCGGAGTGCCGCGTTCAGGTCGTCGAGCGTGACGCGCTCGCTCACCAGGTTGTCGTGCAGGATGCGTCCGTTGTGCACCAGCAAGGTGGGCTGGGCTTCCAGCAGCCGGCGGGCGCGCGGGAACCGAAACGTGAGCTCCACGACTAGATAGTTCGCGAGGAAGATGACCGCGGCGCCGATCAGGCCCCCGGCGAGCGAGTTGTCCGGACCGATCATCGCGTTCTGCAGCACGTTCGAGATGATCAGCAAGACGATCAGATCGAACGGTGTGAGCTGTCCGACCTGCCGCTTGCCCAGCAGCCGGAACGCCAGCAGCAGGAACAGATAGACGATGAGCGATCTGAATACCTTCTCCCAGACGCCAACGTCGGGCAGCCAGATGCTCGCCATCGGCTCCTAGATGTGGATCGCCTGGCCCAGCGCGGCCAGCGTTGCCTCCAGGGCGGCTTCCGACAAGGTCGGGTGAGCGTGGATCGTATGGATGATCTCCTCGAGCGTCGCCTCGAGGGTGCGGCCGACCGCGAACTCGTGGATGATCTCGGTCGCCTCGGGGCCGATGATGTGGACGCCGAGGATCTCACCGGTCGCCTTGTCGGCGATCACCTTGACGAAGCCTTCGGTCTCGCCGAGCGCCACCGCCTTGCCGCTGGCCGTGAACGGAAAGCGTCCGACGGAGACCTCGCGCCCGGCTTCCTTGGCGCGCGCTTCCGTCAAGCCGATCGAGGCGATCTGCGGCCGGCAATAGATGCACGAGGGGACGTTGCCGTAGTCGACCGGCCGCGGGCTCTTGCCGGCGATGGCCTCGGCGGCGACGACGCCTTCGGCCATGGCCTTGTGCGCCAGCAGGGGTGCGCCGGCCATGTCCCCGATCGCGTAGAGCCCCTTCACCGAGGTCTCCATCGTCGGCGACACCTTGACGAACCCGCGCTCGAGCTGCACGCCGAGGCCTTCGAGCCCGAGCCCCGTCACCTTCGCGGCGCGGCCGACGGCCATCAGGACCTGCTCGACCTCGAGCTTCTCGCCGCCGAGGTCGAGGACGGCGCCCGGACCGCCGGGCTTCACGGATGCGACCTTGACGCCGGTCTTGACCGTGATCCCGCGCCGGGTGAACGTCCGCGTCAGCTCCTTGGAAACCTCTTCGTCCTCGATGGGGACGATGCGCGGCAGCGCCTCCAGCAGGGTCACCTCGACGCCGTACGAGGCGAAGACGTCGGCGAACTCGACACCGACCGCGCCCGCGCCGATGACCGCCAGCGACTTGGGCTTGCGCTCGTTGCGCACGGCGCCGTTCGACGAGATCACGAGCTTCTCGTCGATCGTGACGCCCGGGAGCGACTTCGGCTCCGAGCCGGTGCCGAGGATGACCGCGCGCGCCTCGAGCGTCTCGGTACCGCCGCTCCCCTTCACCTCGACGACGTTCTTCGACTTGAGCGTGCCGCGGCCGGGGAACAAAGTGATCTTGTTCTTCCGGAACAGGAACTCGACGCCCTTGGCCATTCGGTCGGCGACCCGGCGGCTCCGCTGCACGGCCTCCGGGTAGCTCGCCTCGAACCCGCTCAGGCGGATACCGAAATCCGCCGCGTGGGCCATCAGGTTCACGACCTCGGCGTTCCGCAAGAGCGCCTTGGTCGGGATGCAGCCCCAGTTCAGGCACACGCCGCCGGGCCGGTCATCTTCGACCGTGGCCACCGTCAGGCCGAGCTGGGCGCAGCGGATCGCCGAGACGTAGCCGCCCGGCCCGGTCCCGACCACCACGACGTCGAACTTGTGGCTCGCCATGGCTAGACGAGGAGACGCAGCGGCTCTTCGAGCAGGTGCTTGACGTCCTGGAGGAACCGGGCGCCCATGGCACCGTCCATCACGCGGTGGTCGCAGGAGATCGTCAGCATCATGCGTCGGCCGACGCCGAGGCCCGTGTCGTCCACCACCGGCACGCGGCGAACCGATCCGACCGCCAGGATGGCCCCTTCGGGCGGATTGATGATCGCCGAGAACTCGGCGACGTCGAACATGCCGAGGTTCGAGATCGAGAACGTCGCGCCGGAGAGCTCCTGGGCTCTGAGCTTCCTGCTACGGGCGCGCTCGGCCAGGTCGCGCGCCTCGACCGCGATCTGGGCCAGCGGCTTGGCGTGGCAGTCTCGCAGGACCGGCGTGATGAGCCCTTCATCGAGCGCCACCGCGATGCCGATGTGCGCGCGATGGAAGACGCGGATCGCGTCGCCCTGCAGCGAGGCGTTCACGCCGGGATGCTTCAGGAGCGCCAGCGCGCAGGCTCGGATCACGAAGTCGTTGACCGAGATCTTGGGCTGACCCTCCAGCGCGTTCAGCTGCTCGCGGAGCTCCCACGCCCGGTCCATCGCCACTTCGCTCGTGACGTAGAAGTGCGGGACCGGCGCCTTCGACAGCGGCATCCGGCGCGCAATCGTCGCGCGCATGGGCGTAAGCGGAACATCTTCGAACTCCGCCCCCGCAGCCGCGGCCGGCATCGCGACAGCCGCGACACTCGCTGCAGCACCCGACCCAGCCGCCTCGACATCCCGCCGGATAATGCGTCCCCCAGGCCCCGACCCCTGAATGAGCCGCAGGTCGACTCCAGTCTGCGCCGCAATCTTCTTCGCAAGCGGCGACGCCTTCACCCGTCCTCCCTGAGCTCCCTGCCCTAAGCCAGCGGGAGCAGCGGCGACAGCGCTGACTGCCGCAGCCGGCCGAGCAGCCGGCGCCACCGGCGCTTGAGCGGGTGTCGCTGGAGCGGGACGAGCCGGGGGCGCGGCCGCCGAGGCTGCGGCCGGTGGGGTGGCCGGGGCAGGCTCGGCGCGAAGTGGGGTTTTCTGAGCGGCCGAGCCTGCCCCGGCCGCCCCGCCGGCCGCAGAAGCGACGACTGAGCCGATGTCATCGCCAGGTTCGGCGATGACCCCGATGAGCGCGCCGATGGCGGCAGTCTCCCCGGCCGGGACGAGAATCTTGCGCAGAACGCCAGCGCCGAAAGCTTCCATTTCGACGTCAGCCTTGTCGGTCTCCACCTCGGCCAGGATGTCGCCGCCCTGGATCTTGTCGCCTTCCTTCTTGAGCCACTTGATGATCTTGCCGCTCTCCATCGCGTCGGAGAGCTTCGGCATGACGACCTTGGTGACGGCCATCGGCTAGCTCCCGCTCGCCTGACCGTTCGTGTGGCCATTGGCGTTGCACACGCGTCGGACCGCGTTGACGATCCAGTCCTTCGACGGCGTCTTGAGCCGCTCGAGATTGCGCGCGTACGGCATCGGCGCGTTCGCGCCGGTCACGCGCTCAACCGGCGCGTCGAGATCGTCGAACGCCTGCTCGGTGACCGACGCGGCGATCTCCGAGCCCATGCCGGCGAAGCCCGCGCCCGCCTCGACCACGACGACCCGGTGGGTCTTGCGCACCGATCGGATGATCGTCTCGGTGTCCATCGGGCGAAGGGTGCGCGGGTCGACGAGCTCGACGGAGATGCCCTCCTTCTCGAGCTCTTCCGCCGCCTCCATCGCCCGATACATCATGCCCATGTAGGCGATCACCGTGACGTCGGTCCCCTCGCGGCGCACGATCGCCTTGCCGAGCGGGATCGTGAAATCCGGATCCTCGGGCACCTCGCCCTTGACGTTGTAGAGCGTCTCGGACTCGATGAAGATGACCGGGTTGTCGTCGCGGATCGACGATTTCAAGAGCCCCTTGGCGTCCATCGGCGTCGTCGGGCGGACGACCTTCAGGCCGGGCACGTGATAGAAGTACGTCTCCATCGACTGCGAGTGCTGCGCGGCCAGCTGCGCGGCCGGGCCGCCGGGGCCGCGGATGACGATCGGCACGTTGAACTGACCGCCCGACATGTAGTTGATCTTGGCGGCCGAGTTGACGATCTGATCCAGAGCGAGCAACGCGAAGTTGAAGGTCATCATCTCGACGACGGGGCGCAGCCCGACCATCGCGGCGCCGATGCCGACGCCCGTGAACCCCGATTCGGCGATGGGCGTGTCGACGATGCGCTGGGGGCCGAACTCCTTCAGGAGCCCCTGCGTGACCTTGTACGCCCCCTCGTAGAGCCCGACTTCCTCGCCGATCACGAAGACGTTCGGATCGCGCCGCATCTCCTCGCGCAGCGCCATGTTCAGCGCTTCGCGATAGGTCATCACCGCCATCTCAGGCCTCCTTGTAGATGTCGGTGAAGAGCCAGTCGCCAGGCGGCTCCGGCGAGGCGTCGGCGTAGGCCACCGCCTCGTCGACCCGGTCGTTCACGTCCTTCTCCATCGCCCGGATATCGGCCTCCGAGAGAAGCCCCGCGGCGATGATCTTGTCCCGGAACAGCACGATCGGATCGCGGAGCTTCTCCCGCTCGACCTCTTCCTTCGTGCGGTAGACGGCGCCCGCCGGATCGCGCATCGAGTGACCGCGATAGCGGTAGGTGTCGGCCTCGATCAGCGCCGGCGTCTTCTGCTGCCGGGTCCGCGAGACCGCCCGGCCGACCGCGTCGCGGACCGCGAGCACGTCCATGCCGTCCACCCGCTCGGCCGGGATGCCGTAGGTCTGGCCGAATTTCCAGATCTCGGTCTGCGCCAGCGCACGCTCGACCGAGGTGCCCATCGCGTAGCGATTGTTCTCACACAGGAAGATGACCGGCAGCTTCCACAGCGCGGCCAGGTTCATCGACTCGTGAAACTCGCCCTCGGGTACGGCGCCGTCGCCGAAATAGCACACGATCACCTGATCGCCGCCCCGGTACTTGATCGCAAAGCCGACGCCGACCGCGATCGGCAGGTGCGCCCCGACGATCGCATGGCCGCCGAGGAAGTTGGTGGTCTTGTCGAACAGGTGCATCGAGCCGCCCTTGCCCTTGGAGAGCCCGTCGCGGCGGCCGTAGAGCTCGGCCATCACCCGCTTGGGGTCCGAGCCCTTGGCCAGACAGTGGCCGTGCTCGCGATACGCGGAGATGGCGTAGTCGTCTGGGCGGAGGACGGACGTGGCGCCGACGGCCACCGCCTCTTCGCCGATGTAGAGATGGAGGAAGCCGCCGATCTTGCCCAGCGCGTACCCCTCCGCCGCCTTTTCCTCGAAGCGGCGGATCAGGGTCATGTCGGACAAGAGCCGCTTTGCCGCCTCGGCGTCGACGCCGAACCCAGAAGACGCCGCCTCACTCCGTGCCAGTGTCTTGGCCATGGATCCTCCCTACCAACGCATGACGCTCAGCTCGTCCACCGACAGCCGCCGGCGAACGCGGAAGATCGTCACGATGATTGCCAGTCCGACAGCGACCTCGGCCGCCGCCACCGCCATCACGAAGAACACGACGGCTTGGCCGTCGAGATTGCCCACGCGCTGGCCGAAGGCGACCAGCGCCAGATTCGCCGCATTCAGCATGAGCTCGATCGACATGAAGATCACGAGCGGGTTGCGCCGGACCACGACGCCCACGACCCCGATCGAGAAGAGCACCGCTGACAGCGCCACATAGTAGCTCTCAGGCACCATGTCGTTCCACCAGCCGGTCGCGGGCCTGCCCGGTCACGCGCGACGCCTCGCGAGAAGCAGCACGCCCACCATCGCGGCCAGCAGCAGCACCGAGGTGAGCTCGAACGGGAACAGGTAGCTCGTGAACAGCAGCCGACCGACCGCGCCGGCGGTCCCGCTGGGGCGGGTGGCCGCGCCGGGCCCGGTGAAGCGACCGGCCACGACGAATACCAGGAGCAGCAGGAGGATTCCACCGATCGGCAGCGCGAGCAGCCGGGCGCTGCGCCGGGGGTCGGGCCCGGTCTCCTCCTTGCCCGGGATGAGCACCATGATCGCGAACACGAACAGCACCATGATCGCGCCGGCGTAGACGATGACCTGCGCGGCGGCGAGGAACTCCGCACCCAGCATCAGGTAGAGCGCCGCCACCGATCCCAGGTTGACGACCAGGAACAGGGCGCCGTGAATCGCGTTCGGCCTCAGGATGAGCCCCAATGCCGACCCCACCGTGATCGCCGCGATGACGAAGAAGGACACGTACGCCATCACGCTCTCCGGTTGGCCGGGATAGGAATCGGCGATCGCGGGCGTCCGGTCGGCTCGGCGGGCTCGAGGGACAGCAACATCTCCTTCGTATAGATCATCCCACCTCGGCTATACGAGGAGAACTCGAGGATGCCGGTGTCCATGCGGATCGCGTCCTCGGGGCACGCCTCCACGCAGTAGCCGCAGAAGACGCACTTGCCGAGGTCGATATCGAATCGCCGCGGGACTTTCTCGATCTCGGGGTTCGGATGCTCGTCCGCGACGATGTAGATGCAGTGGGCCGGACAGACGGTCTCGCACATCATGCAGGCCACGCACCGAGGCGAGCCGTCCTCGCGCCGCACCAGGCGGTGCAGCGAGCGCAGGCGCGGCGAGTACGGCCGCCGCTCCTCCGGGTACTGGATCGTGACCGCGCCGCTCTCGCCCTTACGGCCGAACGCGCGGCCCGTGTGGCGCGCCATGTTACGGAAGAAATGCGCGGCCGTCAGGCCGAGCCCGGCCAGCACCTCGACCAGGTAGAACCGCTGACGCAGGTTCATCGGGCTCATCGCGTGCCCCAGGCTGCCAGCGCCAGGCCGGTCAGCACGATGTTGGCGATCGCCAGCGGAAAGAGGCCGAGCCACCCGAGCCGCATCGCCTGGTCGTAGCGGAATCGCGGCAGGGTCCAGCGGATCAGCATCAGCACGAAGATCACAGCGCCGACCTTACCCACGAACGCCCCCACCTGCAGCAGGGTCACCAGGAGCGGCGAGAGCGAGATGCCGGACCCCCACGGAAAGCGGAAGCCCTCGGCGAACAGGTACGGGATCTGCCAGCCGCCCAGGAACAGCGAGGTGCTGAGGCCCGCGAGGACGATCGTCTCGACCATGTCGGTCATCAAGAACATGCCGAACTTCATCCCGCTGTACTCGACGAAGTAGCCGATGATCTCCGACTCGCCCTCCGGCGTGTCGAACGGGATCCGCTTCGTGGCGGCGATGCCGGCGGTCACGAACAGGATGAAGGCGAGCGGCTGGGTGATGATGCCCCAGGCCGGGATCCAGCCCCACAACAGGTGGCCCTGGCCGCGCACGATGTCCATCAAGTTCAGCGAGCCGTGGATCATGACGACGCCCATGATCGAGGCGCCGATCGCGATCTCGGCCGAGATCATCAGCGCCGCGGCGCGCTGGCCGCCGAGCAGCGCGAAGTTGTTGGCCGACGACCAGCCCGCCATCATGACGCCGTACACGCCGAGCGAGAGCATCGCGAAGACGTAGAGCACGCCCACGTTCAACGTCACCGCCTGAAGCGGCACGACGCGGCCCGCCACCTGCAGGGTGTCGCCGAATGGGATCGAGGCGAACGCGACCAGCGCGAAGAAGACCGAGACGGCGGGTGCCAGCTCGAACAGGAGCCGATCGGCCCGCGCCGGGCGGAAATCTTCCTTCGTCAGCATCTTCAAGGTGTCGGCCAGCGGGTGAAACAGGCCGAGCGCTGTGATGCCGAAGATCGAGGCGCGGTTGGCGCCGATGCGATCCTGCATGATCGCCGACTGCTTGCGCTCGACCCAGCCCAGCAGCGCGGCCACGTTCAGCACGAAGAGCATCACGAACGCGACGCGTCCGAACGCGATGGCCAGGT
The DNA here is from genome assembly GCA_035275385.1 of Candidatus Methylomirabilota bacterium. Lineage (GTDB taxonomy): Bacteria > Methylomirabilota > Methylomirabilia > Rokubacteriales > CSP1-6 > AR31. The sequence continues at coordinate 19,042 of DATEMW010000343.1, forward strand.
CGATGAGCATGGCTACGAGGCGGCTCCGGACGGACCCGCTCCGCGATGTCCCGACGCGCCCGCCGTGGCCAGCACGCGTCCGGTGTCGCCGAGCAGCTGATAGCTGAGCCCGGCGAACGCCGGCACCGCGTCGACGAGCTGGCGAAACAGGTGCTCGGCGCGGGTCGCCTGCAGCGATTCGCCGAGCAGGGTCATGACCCGGCCGATGATGTCCCACTCGGGCAGCGCCTGGCCGAGCGGCTCGATCGCGGTCCGGAAGCGCTGGACGCGTCCCTCGAAGTTGGTATAGGTCCCCTCGCGCTCGGTCCACGCCGCGGCCGGAAGCACCCAGTGCGAATGGGCGCTCGTCCAGTTCGCGTTCGAGCCGGTGAAGACCACCGTGTCCACGACCCGCAACGCCTCGAGCACGTCGCGCTCCGGCAAGGCGCCCGCCAGGAGGTCGTGGCCGAAGATCCACAAGAACTTGAGCCGCCGCTGGCCCGCGGCCTCGATGACGGTGCGCGCGTCGGCGCCGAACCCCAGAAGCTCGGCGCCGAGCGAGTTCGGATTCTTGTCGGCGCGGATCAGGAAATCGTCTTCGTCGCCCGGAACGCGCGACGGTACGTGGCCCGCGACCTGGGTGACTCCGCGCAGATCGAGCAGGCGGCGCAGCGCGAAGAGGTCTTCGTTGGCCATCTTCGGCGACGCGATGACGCCGATCTGCGCCGGCGAAAGCCGCCGGAGCGCGCCGGCCACCGCGGCGATCCCCTGCTCCCACGTCGCGTCGGTGCTCGTTCCGCCTTCCCGCTGCGCGGGAACGACCAGCCGGTCCGGCGCGTCCACGAAACCAAAGCCATAGCGCCCGGCGTCGCAGAGCCACCACTTGTTGACCTCGGCGTTGAAGCGCGGCTTGAGCCGGGCGACGCGGCGCCCCTCGGCGTGGTGCGGGCGGCGCCGGTTCACGTGGACGTCGATGTTGCAGCCGCGGGCGCAGCCCGGGCAGACCGACTTGGCGGTGTCGAGGTACCAGACCCGCACCTGGAACCGGAAGTCGCGATCGGTCAGGGCCCCGACCGGACAGATGTCGACGACGTTGGCGGAGTACTTGTTGTCGAGCTCGTGGCCCGGGAAGAGGCCGATCTCCGAGTGGTCGCCGCGCTGGAAGATCCCGAGCTCGCCCGTGTGCGTGATCTCGTCGCAGTAGCGCACGCACCGTGAGCAGAGGATGCACCGCTCGGCGTCGAGCATCACGTGCGGCCCGAGCGGCACGGCCTTGGGCTTGTGGACCTTCTCGTCCTTCATGCGCGGGTCGTAGAGCCCGTGCTTCATGTAGTAGATCTGAAGCCAGCACTCGCCGGCCTGATCGCACACCGGACAGTCGAGCGGATGGTTGATCAGGTGGAACTCCATGATCGACTTCCGCGTCTCGCGCACCCGGTCGGTCTCGGTATTGACGACCATCCCCTCGGTCGCGACCGTGTTGCACCCGATCGTCGGGCGCGGCGTCTTCTCGATGTCGACCATGCAGAGACGGCACTGCCCCGCGATCGAGAGACCGGGGTGATAGCAGTAGTGCGGCACCTCGACGCCCGCGGCGCGCGCGGCCTCGATGAGGTTGGTCCCCGCCGGAACCTCGACCTCCTTGCCGTTGATCGTGAGCTTAGGCATGGGGGATCAGCGCCTCGAACTCGCCCCGGAACTTCTCGATGTAGGAGATGTACGGTCCGACCGCGCCGTCGTAGAAGGCGCAGATCGTCGTCCCCGCGCCCCGCTTGGCCACGTCGAGGATCGTGTCGAGATCGTCCTTGTGGCCGTGCCCGTCGACGATCCGGTGGACCATCTTGTAGATCCAGCCGGTCGACTCGCGGCACGGCGTGCACTGCCCGCACGACTCGTGCGCGTAGAACCGGGCGAGGACCATGAGGGCCTCGGGGATCGGCACGCTCTCGTCCATCACCATGACACCGGCCGAGCCGATCATGGTGCCGGCGTTCTTGAGCCCGTCGACGTCCATCGTGACGTCGATCTCGTCCGCGGTCAGGATCGCGGCCGACCCGCCGCCCGGGACGACCGCCTTGAGCCGGCCGGTGCCGCTGACTCCGCCGGCCATCTCGATCAGCTGGCGCAGGGTGATCGACACCGACGCCTCGTACACCGCGGGCTTCTTCACCCGACCGGACACCGAGTACATCCGGGTGCCGCCCTGCGTCTTGGTGCCGAGCCCGGCGAACCACTCGGCGCCGCGGGCCACGATCGGCGGGACGCAGCAGAGCGTCTCGACGTTGTTGACGATCGTCGGCTGGCCGAACGCGCCCTTGATGGCCGGAAACGGCGGCTTGATCTTCGGCCAGCCCTTCTTGCCCTCGAGCGACGAGAGCAGGCCGGTCTCCTCGCCGCAGATGTAGGCGCCGGCCCCCCGGTGGATGACGATGTCGAGGCCCTGGCCCAAAAGACCGGCGTCGTACGCTTCCTTCACCGCCGCGCTGAAGCGTCGCCAGGGCTGGATGTATTCACCCCGGATGTAGACGAAGCTCTTCGTGCACCGGACGGCGCGCGCCGCGATCAGCATCCCCTCGATCAGCGCGTGCGGGTCGCGCTCGAGGAGATACCGGTCCTTGAAGGTTCCAGGCTCGCCCTCGTCCGCGTTGACGACCAGATAGACCGGGCCCGTGTGGTTCTTGGGAATGAACGACCACTTCGTCCCGGTCGGGAATCCGGCGCCGCCCAGGCCGCGGAGGTTGGCCTTCTTGACCTCCTCGGTGATCGCCGCAGGCTCCATCTGGCGGGCCTTGTCCCACGCGGCATAACCACCGCCCGCCCGATAGGCGGCGAGCGTGTGTGAGTCCGGGTTCGAGAAATTCCGCATGAGGACGATCTCGGCCATCAGCGAAGTCCTTCGAGGAGCCGGTCGAGCTTCTCCGGCGTGAGGTTCAGCTCGTACCGGTCGTCCACCTGCGCCATCGGCGCGGCCTCACAGGCGCAGAGGCACTCGACCGTGAGGAACGTCACGCGACCGTCCTCGGTCGTCTCGCCGGGCTCGATCCCGAGCTTCTGCTTCAGGTGGGCGATGATCTTCGGCGCGCCGGCCATGTGGCAGGAGAGGGTGTGGCACACCGCGACGACGTGACGGCCGGGCCGCTCGCGGAAGTAGAGCGTGTAGAACGTGACGACCTCGTGCACGTGGGCCGGCGACAGATCGAACAGCGAGGCGACGTATTCTTCGGCCTCGAGCGAGATGTAGCCGAAGGTCTCCTGCGCCATGTGGAGGACCGGCAGCAGCGCGCCGCGCTTGTCGGGATAGAGCGACTGCAGCCGGCGGACCTCGGCCAGCTGCGCCTCACTGAATTTTATTGTAGCGGGGTCCGTGAGGCCGGCTCGTACCGCGGGTGTTCGACTTGAGGCGCCGGTGGCTCCGTGCGTATCGCTCATCGATCGAGCTCCCCGCCGATCATGTTGACCGAGCCGAACGTCGGGATCAGGTCGGCCACCATCTCACCCACGATCATCCGGTGGAGCGCCGCCAGCGGCGGCAAGCACGGCGGGCGGCACCGGACCCGGTAGGGCCGGTCGGAGCCATCCGAGACCACGTAGAACCCGAGCTCGCCGTTCGCGCCCTCGACCGGGAAGTAGGCCTCGCCCGCCGGCGGCTGGATCCCGTAGCCCTCCATGATCAACATGAAGTGGTTCATCAGGCCCTCGATCGACCCGTACGCGTTCTCCTTCGGCGGGAGCACGACCCGCTTGTCGTCGACGTTGACCCGGCGGGCGGCGTCGCGTTGCTGGCCCTGCAGATTCGGCGACAGGGTGATCGGCAGGAGCAGCAGGCCCTCGGTCTTGCCCTGCTTGCCGCGATCGACGTACGAGGCGGGGTCGATCGGCCGTCCCTCGAAGTCGACGTTGATCGGGCCGGTCGGAATCGACGCGAGCGCCTGCTCGGCGATTCGCATCGACTGCTCCATCTCGGCCATGCGCACCAGGTAGCGCGCGTAGTTGTCGCCGTCCTTCTGTGTCGGGACCTCGAACGTGAGCCGGTCGTAGACGTAGTACGGCTGCGCGCGGCGCACGTCGTACCCGACGCCGGCCGCGCGCAGCAGAGGCCCGGTGATCGCGTAGCCGATCGTCTCCTCGCGCGACAGCACGCCGACCCCGACCATGCGGTCCATGAAGATGCGGTTGCCGGTCAGGAGGCGATGGACCTCGTCGAGCACCTCGCGCGTCTGCTTGAACGCGTGGAGCGTCTTCTCGGCGAACCCGTCGGGCAGGTCGGCCTTGACGCCGCCCACGCGGCCGTACGAGATCGTCAGCCGCGCGCCGGTCACGTCCTCGACCAGCTCCCACAGGAACTCGCGCGCCTTGATCATGTACAGGAAGACGGTGAAGGCGCCGAGCTCCATGGAGGACGCGCCGATGCAGGTCAGGTGGTCGCAGATCCGCGAGATCTCGGACATGATCACGCGGATGTACTTGCACCGCTCGGTGATGTCGATGCCGAGCAGCTTCTCGACCGCCGAGGCGTAGCCGAAGTTGTTGATCAGCGGCGACACGTAGTTGAGCCGGTCGGTGTACGGGATCGCGTTGTTCCAGCCGCCCTGCTCGCAGTCTTTCTCGAACGCGCGGTGCAGGTAGCCGATCTCGACGTCGGCGTTCACGATCGTCTCGCCGTCGAGCTCGGTGACGATGCGGATGATCCCGTGCATCGCGGGATGGGCCGGCCCGACGCCGATGTGCACATTCTGAGGGCCGCCGCCGGTGCCGCTCCCCTCCCCCAGCATGAACTCGCGCCGCGTCGTCTTCGCCATGGTCTAGCTCGCCGGCCCGATCAGAGGCTGTCGCCGGTTGATCGGATAGTCCTTGCGCAGCGGATGGCCGACGAACTCCTCGTAGAGCAGGAGCCGGCGCAGATCGGGATGGCCCTCGAAGCGCACGCCGAACATGTCCCAGACCTCGCGCTCGAGCCAGTTCGCGATGGGCCAGAGCCCGAGCGCGCTCGGGACACGGGCGTCGTCCTCGTCCACGCGCACCTTGAGACGCAGCCGATGGTTCCGGGCGATCGAGTAGAGGTGATAGACGACCTCGAAGCGGGGCCCGTCTTCGCGGCCGGGAAACTTCTGGTAGTCGACCGCGGTGAGGTCCATCAGGACATCGAACGCCAGCGCCGCCTCGTCCCGGCAGTGAGCCAGGACGCCGAGCAGCGCGTCGCGCGCGACGATCGCCGTCAGGTCGCCTCGATGGTCTTCCGTCTCGACGATGGCGTCGCCGAACCGTCGCCGGAGCTCGTCGAGAATGGGCACGCGCTCAGTACCTCTGCGCCTGGGCGACGATCTTGTCCTGCAGCTTCATGAGCCCGTCGATCACCGACTCGGGACGAGGCGGGCAGCCCGGGATGTAGACGTCGACCGGAATGATCGTGTCGATCCCTTGCACGGTGGCGTAGTTGTCGTAGAAGCCGCCGGTACACGTGCACACGCCGAACGCGACGACCCACTTGGGCTCGGTCATCTGGTCGTAGATGCGCTTGAGGACGGGCGCCATCTTGTGGCTGATCGTGCCGACGACGAAGAGCACGTCGGCCTGCCGCGGCGAGAAGCGCGGGAGCCCCGCGCCGAACCGATCGATATCGTAGTGCGAGCACGCCGTGGCCATGTATTCCATGCCGCAGCACGCGGTCACGAACGGGTACTGGAAGATGGAGTACTTCCGCGCCCAGCCGATGGCCTCGTCGAGCTTGCTCGTGAAGAAGCTGCCTACTCCCATTCGAGGCCCCCTTTGCGCCAGATGTACGCGAACCCGAGCATCAGGATGCCCAGGAACACGAGCATCTCGACGAAACCGAACCAGCCGAGCTGCCGGTACAACATGGCCCACGGCCAGATGAACAGGAGCTCGATGTCGATCAGGATGAAGAAGATCGCGATCGTCGAGAACTTGATCGCGAACTTGCCCTCGGCGAGCTCGATCACGTCCTTGCCGCACTCGAACGGCTCGGACTTCACCGGCGTGAGCCGGCGCGGCGCGAGCAGGCTCGGCAGCATGATGAGCGCGCCCGCGACGAGCGCCGAGATCGCAAAGACCATGAGAATAGGAGCGTAAGTCATGTCGCCTGCTCTGCCTGGTGTTTCGCGTGATAGGAGCTGCGGACGAGCGGGCCGGACTCGACGTGGCTGAAGCCGAGCTCGCGGCCGATGGCGCCGAGCTCGGTGAACTCATCCGGGTGGTAGTACTTCTCGACCGGTAGATGCTGCGCCGACGGCCGGAGATACTGGCCGAGGGTCAGGATCGCGACGTCGACGTCGGCCGCGCGCAGGTCGCGCATGGTGGCGACGAGCTCGTCTTTCGTCTCGCCGAGCCCCAGGATGATCCCCGACTTCCGCGTCAGCGCCGGCGCCACCGCGCGCGCGTGACGGAAGAGCCCGAGCGTGCGCTCGTAGCGGCCGCCGTGGCGGGCGACCTTGTAAAGGCGCGGCACCGTCTCGGTGTTGTGGTTCAGGATGTCCGGCGCCGCCGCGATGACGGTCTCGAGCGACGTCGGGCTGCCCTGGAAGTCGGGGATGAGGACCTCGACCCGGCAGCGCGGGGCGTGATGCCGGACGGCGCGCACTGTCGCCGCCCAGTGGGCGGCACCGCCGTCGGCCAGGTCGTCGCGGTTGACCGAGGTGATCACCACGTGCTCGAGACCGAGATCGGCGGCCGCACGGCCGATGCGCTCGGGCTCCTCGCGGTCCTCCCAGACCGGCCTGCCGTGCGCCACCGCACAGTACCCGCAGTTCCGGGTGCACACGTCGCCCAGGATCATGAAGGTCGCCGTCGCGTCTTCCCAGCACTCACCGATGTTCGGGCAGTGGGCTTCCTCGCAGACCGTGTGGAGGTTCCACTCGCGCAGACGGCCCTTCAGCCGGAGGTAGTTCGGCCCGCCGGGCGCCCGCACCTTGAGCCACGCCGGCTTTCGACCCAGGAGCGGATGACTGTCGGGCTGGATCACCGGAAGTGATTGCGCCATGAGCAGCCGTTCAGTTCGTTCCAACCGGCTCATTATGCCACACGGCGGCGGGTCGGCGGCCACCACCCCAGGTGGAGCCGCACCGGTTTCGAGCCGCTCGGCGTTCAGTGTTCGAGGACGCGCTCAGGATCGGAGAGCCGAGACTCACGGAGAGAAAAGGGTTGGTGCCGAAGGGGGGACTCGAACCCCCACGGGTTGCCCCACACGCCCCTCAAACGTGCGCGTCTGCCAGTTCCGCCACTTCGGCGAGTGCGAGGCGAAAGTATAGCGCTATCGCGCGCGACTGACAATTCGGCCGATGCTCTGGCGCAGCCGCGGATCGAGCGCGTCACGAATGCCTTCGCCGAGCAGGTTGTACGAGAGCACCGTCACGAGGATCGCGAGGCCCGGATACGCCGAGAGCCACCAGCCGATCTCGATCGCGTCCTTGCCCTCGTTCAGGATGTTGCCCCACGTCGCGTGCGGCGGCTGGACGCCGAGCCCGAGGAACGAGAGGCCCGACTCGGTGAGGATGGCCGCCGGGATGCCGAGCGTCATCGCCACCAGCACCGGTCCGATCGCGTTGGGCAGGATGTGGCGCCAGATGGTCCGGTAGGAGCTCGCGCCGATCGACTGCGACCACAGGACGAACTCCCGTTCCTTCAGCGAAAGAAATTCGGCGCGGACGAGCCGGGCGACGCTCATCCAGCCGGTGAGGCCGATCACGGCCATGATGGTCCAGATCGAGGGCCGTATGAACGCGAGGACCGCCAGCAGCAGGAACAGGCGCGGGAAGACGAGCATGAGGTCGACGAGCCGCATCACCATCGCGTCGATGGTGCCGCCGTGGTAGCCGGCCAGCGCCCCCAGGATGATGCCGATCAGGGTCGCGATGCCGACCGACACGAAGCCGACCGCGAGCGAGACGCGCGCCCCGTAGAGCATGCGCGAGAGGACGTCACGGCCGATCTGGTCGGTGCCGAGCGGGTGCAGCTTCGACGGACCGTCGAGGATCTTTCGCACGTCCGGGCGATTGGGATCCCACGGCGCGATGCCGGGCGCCAGCACCGCCAGCAGCACCAGGACGACGACCACGATCCCGCCGATCAGCGCGAGCCGGTTTCGACGAAACGCCCGCCAGAATCCCCTCACGCGCTCACCGGCGGCCCCGGCGCGCGGCGACGCGGATGCGCGGATCGACCAGGCTGTACGTGAGGTCGGCGATCAGGTTCGCGACCAGGGTGAGCGTAGCGACGATGACGAGGTTGCCCATGATCACCGGATAGTCCCGCTCGAAGACCGCCTGCACCATGAGCTGTCCCATGCCCGGAATGGCGAAGATCGACTCGACGATGACGCTGCCGCCGATGAGGCCGGGCAGCGAGAGCCCGAGCACGGTCACGATCGGCAAGAGCGCGTTGCGCAGCGCGTGCTTGCCGATCACCACGCGCTCGGGCAGCCCCTTGGCCCGCGCCGACTGGATGTAGTCCTGTCGCACCACCTCGAGCATCGACTGGCGCATGTAGCGCGAGAAGCCCGCGAGCCCACCGAAGGTCGCGACGAGGATCGGCAGGACGAGGTGCGCCAGGAAGTCCCATTGCTGCGGCCAGAACGCCAGGTATTCCCACGTCGGCGAGCGCAAACCCGAGATCGGCAGCCAGCCGAGCTGGACGCCGAACAGGATCATCAGCATGAGCGCCAGCCAGAAGTCGGGCGTGGCAAAGCCCACGAACACGAAGACCGTCGTGATCTTGTCGAAGGTAGAGTACTGGCGCGTCGCCGACAGGACGCCTATCGGGATCGCCAGGGTGACGATGATCAAGAGCTCGACGATGTTGAGTAGCAGGGTGATGGGCAGCCGCTCGCCGATCTTCTGGAGCACCGGGCGGGCATCCGGCGAAAACGAGCGGCCGAAGTCGAGCCGTGCCAGCCGCGTGACCCAGTTCCAGTACTGCACGTGCAGCGGCTTGTCGAGCCCGTAGATCTCCCGCAGCCGCTCGCGCAGCTTGGCATCGGACTGGGTCGAGCTCTCGCCCACGGTCGTTTCGACCGGCTCGCCGGGCGCCAGGTGGATCACCAGGAACGAGATGAACGTGATGCCGATGAGGAGCGGGATCGCGAGGATGAGCCGCCGCAGCGCGTAGCCGAACATGGCGCGCTATTCTATCGCGGCGGCGGCCGATCTATCCGGCTGTGTAGCGATGCAGGTTCAGCGGGACGAACCACTCGTTGAAGTTGTAGTTGATACCGATCGGGGCCGGGACGATGCCCCGGACCCGCGACGAGACGACCGGGAGCCCATCCCGGAAGTACAGGAACACGATCGGCTGGTCCTCGGCGAGCACTTCCTGCAGCCGATCGTAGTACTTCTTGCGCTCGGCCTCGACGCACGTGCCCCGCCCCTTCTCGAGCAGGTCGTCCACTTCGGCATTCGCGTAGCCGATGCGGTTGAGCTCGTCAGGCGAGGTCTTCGACGAGTGCCAGATGTCGTACTGATCCGGGTCGGGCGTGATGCCCCAGGCCAGGATCACCGCCTCGAAGTTCCGCTTCTTGATGAAGTCCTTCAGCAGCGCCGCCCATTCGATCACGCGGATCTCGACCTGAACGCCGAGGTCCTTGAACGAGGACTGGATGATCTCGGACACCTTCCGGCCCTCGTCGCTGCCCTGCGCGAGCAGCAGGTCGAACTTGAACCGCTGGCCGTTCTTGACGAGGAAGCCGTCGCTGTCGGTCGCGGTCCAGCCCGCGCTCGCCAGCAGCGCGCGCGCCTTGGCCGGATCGAACGGATACTGGTGCACGTTGGCGTTGTACTGCCAGGTGCCCGGCTTGTAGGGGCCGGTCGCTTCGCGGGCCAGGCCCAGGCGCACGCCCTCGATGATCTCGCGCTTGTTGATCGCGTAGGCGAAAGCCTGCCGCACGCGCCGATCGGCGAAGCGCGGGTCGCGCAGGTTCAAGCCGAGGTAGACGTAGACGTTCGCCGCGTACTGGTACTTCGTGTAGGCCTTGCGAAACGCCGGATACTCGGTCTGCCGCTTGAACTGCAGCGCGGTGAGCTTGGCGCCATCGACGCCCTTGGCCTTGAGCTCGAGGAACGTCGTCGCCGAGCTCGGAATGATGCGGTAGACGACCCGCGAGATGTACGGCCGCCCCTCGAAGTAGTTCGGGTTGGCGACGAGCACGACCTTCTCGCCCGACTTCCATTCCTTGAACAGATACGGACCGGTGCCGACGGGATTGGTGCGGTTCTGCGGCGCTTCGCGCAGCTTGCCCTCGCGCGCGGCCTCCTCCAGGAGGTGCTTGGGCAGCATCCAGATGCCCCAGCTCTGCAGCGCCTTCGCGGTGGGATGCTTGTAGCGGACGTGCACCGTGTAGGGATCGACCGCCTGCACCGAATCGACCGACTTGAAGTCACTGCCGTACGCCGTCGGCGTCCGCGGGCTGATCATGGTCTCGTACGTGAAGACCACGTCGGCGGCCGTGAACGGCTGCCCGTCGTGCCACCGAACGTCGCGGCGAAGCTTGAACGTGAGGTCGAGGCAGTCGCGGCTGTATTGCCAGGACTCAGCCAGCTCGGGCTTGAGGATCAGGTCCTTGTCGTACTTCACGAGACCGTTGTAGAGGAGCGAGGCCACCTCGAACGACGGCCCGTCGCTGAGCACGTTGGGGATCAGGCCCGAGATGTTGCCCTGCAGGGCCTCGACGTAGGTATCGCCGTACGCGGGCTTGCCCCCGCCCTGTCCCGCCCCCGCGTCGACCACGGTGTCCGCTTCGCTCCCGCACCCGGCCAGCACCACCAGGAGGAGCAAGCCGCCGAGGCGCAGCAGGTCGCCGCGATTCATGCGGTCAGCGCGGAGCCGGTGTCGGCGCGGCCGGAGTCGAGGGCGCGCCTGCGGGCGGAGCGGGGATCGCCGGCGCTGCCGGAGTCGCGGGGGCGTTGGCGGGCGCGGGCGCCTCACGGATCACCGAGCTGCCGCGATCGCCACCCAATATGGCCAGTGAGAACGAGGTGAGCGTGAAGACGATGGCGATCCCGGTCGTGATCTTTCCGAGCAGGGTCGGTGTGCCCATCGAGCCGAACACCGCCTGGCTGCCGGCGCCGCCGAACGCGGACCCGATGTCGGCGCCCTTGCCCGACTGCAGGAGCACGATCCCGATGATTCCAAAGCAGGCCAGGACGTGAATGATCGTCAGGACGATGGTCACCGTTACTCCTTGGACGCGGTGCTGATGCGCGCCGCTTTTCGCACGATCCCAATGAATCCCTGAGCGTTCAGGCTCGCGCCCCCGACCAGCGCGCCGTCGACCTCCGGCTCGGCCATGAGGGCCTCGGCGTTCTCGGCCTTCACGCTGCCGCCGTAGAGGATCCGAACCGACTGAGCGATTTCCTTGGAGGCGAGCTCGGACACGAGCCCGCGGAGATATCCGTGCACCTCGGCCGCCTGACCGGGTGTCGCGTTGACGCCGGTCCCGATCGCCCACACCGGCTCGTAGGCGAGCACGGTCTTCGCGATCTGGTCGCTCGAGAGCCCCGCGAGCCCCGCCCGCAGCTGGCCCTCGACCGTGGTGAAGGTGAGACCCTGGCGCCGCTCGTCGGTGGTCTCGCCCACGCACAGGACAGGCGTGACGTCGTGGGAGAGGATCGCGCGGATCTTGAGCTTGATCTGCTCGTCGGTCTCGCCCATCTCCTTGCGGCGCTCGGAGTGGCCGGCGAGGATCCAGCGGCAGCCGAGCTCGGTGAGCATCGGCACCGAGACCTCGCCCGTGTGCGCGCCGGTAGGCTCGTGATGACAGTTCTGGGCGCCCAGCTGAATCGGCGAGCCGGTAAGGATCTCCGAGACGGCGGGGAGCGCGGTGAACGCCGGACACACGGCGACCTGCACGCCGCGCGGCCGCTTGAGCCCCTCGCGGATCCCGGTCGCGAGCGTGCGCGCCTCGGCGACGGTGCCGTTCATCTTCCAGTTGCCGATGACCAGGGGTGTGCGCATCACGCGGCGTCCGTCAGGGCTTCGACACCGGGCAGCTTGCGACCCTCGAGGAACTCGAGGAATGCGCCGCCGGCCGTCGAGATGTAGTCGATCTTGTCCGCGACGCCGGCCTGGGCAACCGCGGCGACGGTGTCGCCGCCGCCGATCACGGTGAAGGCCGGCGAGCCCGCGACGGCCTTCGCGAGCGCGAGCGTCCCCGCCGCGAACGGCTTCTTCTCGAACACGCCCATCGGGCCGTTCCAGACGATCGTGCGCGCGCCGCTGAGCGCCTCGGTGAACCGCGCCACCGTATTGGGCCCGATGTCGAGCCCCATCTGGCCGGCCGGAATCTCGCGGACTCCAACCGCGCGGCCCTGCGCGCTGTCGAGACCGTCGGCGACCACCGCGTCGACCGGCAAGACCAGCGCGACGCCGCGACGCCGCGCGGCGTCGAGCGTCCGGCGCGCCGTCTCGAGCTGATCGGGCTCGACGAGCGAGCGGCCCACCGCGTGCCCGAGCGCGCGCAGGAACGTGAAGGCCATGCCGCCGCCGATCAGCAGCGCGTCCACGCGGCCCAGGAGATGCTCGACGAGCGTGAGCTTGTCGGAGACCTTCGCGCCGCCGAGGATCGCGACCAGCGGCTTGTCCGGCGCTTCGAGGATGCGGCCGAGTGCTGAGAGCTCTTGCTGCATCAGGAGCCCGGCGGCCGCGGGCTGCAGGTACTTGGTGATCGCGGCGATCGACGCGTGAGCGCGATGCGCGGCCGCGAACGCGTCGTTCACGTAGCAGTCGGCCAGCGCCGCGAGCGCCTGCGCGAACCCGTCGTCGTTGGCCTCTTCCTCGGCGTGGAAGCGAAGGTTCTCGAGCAGGAGAACCTGGCCGGCCGTCAACGCGCGCGCTCGCGCACTCGTTGCCTCGCCGACGCAGTCCGGCGCCAGCTCGACGCGCTGATCGAGCAGCGATTGCAGATGCTCACCGATCGGACGCAGGGAGAATTCCGGCGTGGGCTTGCCCTTGGGCCGGCCGAGATGCGAGGCCAGCACGACCGACGCGCCGGCCTTGACCGCGTGCTGGATCGTCGGCACCACCGCCCGCAGGCGCGTGTCGTCGGTCACGGTGCCGTGGTCGAGCGGCGCGTTGAGATCGGCGCGGAGAAAGACCCGCCGCCCCGCGAGATCCAGTTGCGCGATCGTCAGCTTCGACAATTACAGCGTCTTGGCGACGAACCGGATCAGATCACGCACCCGCGACGAATAGCCCCACTCGTTGTCGTACCAGGCGAGCACCTTGATGAGATTGCCGTCGACCAGCGCCGTCGACGGCAGGTCGACGATCGACGAGTGCGAGTTGCCGTTGAAGTCCGAGGACACGAGCTCCTCGTCGGTCGCGTCGAGGATGCCGCGCAGCTTGCCCGACGCCGCCTCGCGAAACGCCTCGTTCACGGTGGCGACCGTCGCGGGCTTTTCGAGCTCGGCGACCAGGTCGACCACCGAGACGTTCACGGTCGGCACGCGGATCGCGATGCCGTCGAGCTTGCCCTTGAGCTTGGGCAGGACGAGCCCGACCGCCGTCGCCGCGCCGGTCGTGGTGGGGATCATGCTGACCGCCGCCGCGCGCGCGCGCCGCAGGTCCTTGTGCGGGAACTCGTGCACGGGCTGGTCGTTCGTGTAGGAGTGCACGGTCGACGCGAAGCCGCGCTTGATCCCGAACTTGTCGTCGAGCACCTTCGCGGTCGTCGCCAGGCAGTTGGTCGTGCACGACGCATTCGAGATGATGCGGTGCTTCGCCGGATCGTACGTCTGCTCGTTCACGCCGAGCACGATCGTGGCGTCGGGGTCCTTGGCCGGCGCGGTGATGATCACCTTCTTGGCGCCCGCCTGGATGTGCTTGGACGCGGTGGCGGTGTCGCGGAAGATGCCGGTGGACTCGACGACGACGTCGACGCCGAGCTCGCGCCACGGCAGGGTCGCCGGATCCTTGAGCGCGCAGACGCGGATCTCGCGGCCGTCCACGAAGATCGCCTCGCCCTTCGCCACGACGTCCGCCTTGAGCGTTCCGTGGACGGAATCGTGCTTCAGGAGGTGGGCCAGGGTCTTCGCGTCGGCCAGGTCGTTGACGCCGACAACCTCGATGTCCTTCGACTCCAGCGCGGTGCGGAAGAATACGCGGCCGATCCGACCGAATCCATTGACGCCGACGCGAACGCTCATGGGCGAGCTCCTTGTGGAAACCGTGGGAAGTCCAGCTGCACCAAATTATACGGCCGCGTGGAGGACACGGGCAACTGTTAGGACCCCGACACGGAGCACCCCGGCGTCGCGCAGCGCCCGCGCGCAGGCGTCCACGGTGGCGCCCGTCGTGAGGATGTCGTCGACCACCAGGACGTGGCGGCCGGCGACGCGGCGGGAGGCCCAGAAGGCTCCGCGAACATTGGCGCGGCGCTCGCCGGCCGACAGCTCGCTCTGCGGTCGGGTCGGCCGGATGCGCGCGAGCCACCGCGGCCGCGTCGGCACCGCGAGCCGCCGGCCGATTCGGCGGGCCAGCAAGGCCGCCTGGTTGAAGCCGCGCTCCCGCTCGCGCTCAGGCGCCAGCGGCACCGGGATCAGCGCGTCGATGCCGGCGGGCAGCGACGCCAGGCATTGCTCGGCGGCGAGCTCGCCGAGCGGCGCGGCCAGCGCCCTCCGGCCGGAAAACTTCAATGCGTGCAGGGCTTCGCGGAGCTGGCCTTCGTAGACCGCCGCCGACCGCGCGTAGTCGTACGACGGCGGCGCCGCCTCACATGCCGCGCACGAGCGGCCGCGCGCGAATCGCCGCGAATCGGCGAACGCGGGAGACAGCGCGGGCGCGGCGCCGCACGTGTCGCACCACGGGACGCCGAGACGAGTGATCGCGCTCCAGCACGTTCCGCACAGCGGATCGCGCCGGCCGGCGCCGAGGATCGCGTGGCAGACCGGGCACAGCGCGGGAAAGACCAGGTCGAGCGCGGCCAGGGTGATACTCGCGAGCACGAATGTCGAGGCTAGGCGCCGACGGGGCGCAGCGTGTTCCAGCGACGACACTGATTGCAGCGGTCCTGCCACATCGGCGCCGACGCGCCGCACGCCTCGCAGCGATACGGCCAGTCGAACGCGTGGCCGAGCTGCAAGGCGCGGCGATACTCCTCGAACGCCTCGCGCGTCTCGCCGCGCCGCTCGAAGACGGCGCCGAGCAGCGCGTGCACCACGGCCGAGCCGGGCGCGCGCACCTCGACCTTTTCGAGCTGATCGGCGGCTTCGTCCAGCATCTCGAGCTCGAGAAAGACGCGCCCGAGCGCAACGGCCAGCGCGAGGTCGTCGGGAGCCCGGTCGATCGCCGAGCGATAGAGCGCGATCATGCGGCTCGGCCGGCCCTCCTGATGGTACGCGCGCTCGAGCCGGGCGAGCAGCGGGAGCGCCGGCAGCGACTCGGCGGCGCGCTCCCAGGTACGGATCGCCTCACGGTGATCGCCGGTCAGCTCGTATGCGTCACCGAGGGCCAGAGCGGCCGGCAGGAACAGGCGGTCGGCCCGCGCCGCGCTCTTGAAGTGGGCGACCGCCGCCGGGGGGTTGGCGCGCGAGAGCTCGGCGCGGCCGAGCTCGTAGTAGATCGCGGCCAGCCACTCGGTCTCGGGCGAGCGCTCGGTGGAGCCGACGGCGCCGAGGATGCGCTGCTGGGCGTCGAGGGCTTCGCGCCAGCGCCCGCCCTCGGCCGCCAGCTCGCGGAGGCCGCGGAGCGCGGCGAGGTGGTCGCGACGGTTCTGGAGGATCTGCCGGAAGATGGTGGCGGCCTCGTCGCCGCGGCCCAGTCGCCGCGCTTCGTGGGCGCGGCGCAGGAGCTCGGCCGTCGGCGAGTCGTCGGCGTCGGCCGGCCGCCGGCCGCCGCCCTTGAACAGGTCCTTGAGCGAGAGGCCGAGCGAGAGCAGCGAGCGAACCGACTCGGACAATGTCACGGGCGCGGCGATTCCTCGTGGCGCACGAGTGAAAGCGCGGCGGCGCGGCCCACGACTAGCCCGTGGCCATCCGCTCCTCTTCTTCGATCACCCGCTGGCAGTCGATGCAGTGGCGCGCGAACGGCAGCGCCTCGAGCCGTTTTTCGGAAATCGGCTCGCTGCAGCGCTCGCAGTTTCCAAATGCGCCGTCGTCGAGCTTCTGGAGCGCGGAGACCACGTCGCGAAGCAGCCGGCGATCGCCGTTGCCCAGCTCGAAGAAGAACTCTCGCGTGTAGGCAGTGTTGGCCTGGTCGCCCAGGTCCTTGATCGAGTCGTCCTCGGCGTCTTTGCCGTACAAAGCGGTCCGGCCGACCTCTTCGGTCAGCTGGCGCTGTTTTTCGACGAGTTGTTTTTTGAAGTATGCAAGCCGGTCTTTGCGCATCTGGGCCTCCTTCCGTACCAAGAGGGCGCGCACTCAAGAAACCAACGCTAGCACGCACCCCGGGAGCGCGCAACACCAACCACGCCCTCGGCACGCATAACCGTCACGAATCGTCGAGCGTCAGGACCGGCGCGTCGCCCCAGAGGCGCTCGAGCGCGTAGTAGCTGCGCGTCTCTTCCAGAAATACGTGCACCAGCAGGTCGCCGTAGTCGAGGAGCACCCAGCCGCTCTCGGCCACGCCCTCGGCGTGGAGCACGTTCACGCCTTCGCTGCGCAGCTCGACGCGGATCGCCTCCGCGATCGTCTCCAGCTGCGTCGTCGACTTGCCGCTGCAGATGAGGAAGAAGTCCGTCACGCCCGACACGCGCTGCACGTCGAGCACGACGAGATCGCCGGCGCGCTTGTCGAGCGCGGCGCGCGCCGCGCGGCGCGCTTTCCACTCGGCCGTCGGCGCCGTCACGGCCCGTCAGCGCGGTAGAGGCGCCCGGCGCGGATGTACGCGCCGACCGCCTCGGGGAGCCGGTACGCGATGGATCGCCCCTCGCGCACGCGGCGGCGCAGGTCCGACGCCGAGATCGGCAGCGAGTCGGCGCGGACGATCACGGGCTCGCGCCCGATCTCGTGCACGACCTTGCGCACCGCCGCGCTCTCCGGATCGAAGGCGCTGCCGACCCGCGGCACGACCGCCAGCTGCGCCAGCTCGGCGACCCGCCGCGGCGACCGCCAGCTCAACAGGTCGAGGAACGTCTCGGAGCCGATGATCAGGAACAGCTCCTCGCGAGGGATCCGTAGGGCCTCGAGCGTATCCACGGTGTACGAGGGCCCGGAGCGGCGGCATTCCACGTCGGAGACGAGGAACTTGGGGTGACCGGCCACCGCGAGCTCGACCATCGCATAGCGGTCGGCCGCCGGCGCCAGGTCGGCGTTTGGCTTGTGGGGCGGGCGCGCGGCGGGCACGAACAGCACGCGGTCGAGCTCGAGCCGCTCGGCCACGTCGTCGGCAAGCAGCAGATGGCCATAGTGGATCGGATTGAACGAGCCGCCGAGGACGGCCGTGCGCGCCAAGCCTAGCGCCGCGTCGACACGATCGGGAGCCGCACTTAGTCCCGCACCTGCCCGTCGCCCTGCACGACGAACTTCGTCGTCGTGAGCTCGCGCACCCCGACCGGCCCGCGCGCGTGCACGCGTGAGGTGGAGATTCCCATCTCGGCGCCCATGCCGAACTGGCCGCCGTCGACCAGCCGGGTCGAGGCGTTGACGAGCACCGCGGCCGCGTCCACCTCGCGGGTGAAGCGGCGCGCGTGGCCCAGATCGTTGGTGACGATCGCCTCGGCCAGGCCGGTGCCGTGGCGCGCGATGTGCTCGATCGCCGCGTCGAGATCGTCGACCACGCGGATCGCGAGCACGAGATCGAGATACTCCGCGTCCCAGTCCGCGTCGGTCGCGGGCGTGATCCCGGGCACGAGCGCCAAGGTTTGCGGGCACCCGCGCAGCGCGACGCCGGCCTCGGTCAGGCGAGCGGCCAGGGTCGGCAGCAGGCGCGCGGCGCCGTCGCGATGGATCAGGAGCGTCTCGAGCGCGTTGCACACGCTCGGCCGCTGCACCTTCGCGTTGACGGCGATCGCGGCGGCCGTCGCGAGATCGGCATCGGCGTCGACGAACAGGTGGACGACGCCCTTGTCGTGCTTCAGCACCGGCACGCGCGAGGTGCGGCTCACCCACCGCACGAGCTCCTCGCCCCCGCGCGGGATGATCAGGTCGACGAGCTCGTCGAGCTCGAGCAGCGCGGACACCGCCGCCCGATCGGTCGTGTCGACGAACTGCACGGCGTCGGCGGGCGCCCCCACCTTCTCGAGCGCCTTGGACAGGACCGTGGCGATCGCGATGTTCGACTCGATCGCCTCGCTGCCGCCGCGCAGCACGACCGCGTTGCCCGACTTGACGCACAGGCCGGCGGCATCGGCGGTGACGTTCGGTCGCGATTCGTAGATGAACCCGATCACCCCGAGCGGCACGCGAACCCGCGAGATCTCGATCCCGTTGGGACGGCGCCACGACTCGACGACCGCGCCGACCGGATCGGGCAAGGTGGCGATCTCACGCAGCCCCTGGGCCATCTCCTCGATGCGGGACTCGGTGAGCGTCAGCCGATCGAGGAAGGCCTTGGCCACGCGGCCCCGCGCGCGCTCGACGTCGGCGCGGTTGGCCTCGAGCAGCGCCGCGCTCTTCTCGACGAGACCACGCGCCATCTGCTGGAGGGCTTCGTTCTTGATCCTGGTCGGGCACAGCGCCATCGCGCGCGCCGCCGCCCGCGCCGCCCGTGCGCGTGTCTCGATGAGAGCCTTCGGATCCATCGTCATCCTGTTATGGGTGCGCCTCGGCCGGAGGGGCCCCGGCCCCGCGACGGCCTCTCGCGCACACCGCCAAGTGTACAGGCCTAGAGAATCACCAGATTGTCGCGGTGAATCACCTCGTCGAAGCTCTTGTATCCCAGCCGGTGCTCGATCTCCTGCGTCTTCGCCCCCCGGATCTTGCGAAGCTCGGTCGCGTCGAAATTCACGACGCCCCGGGCGAACTCCCTGCCGCCGGCGCCTCCCAGGAGCGCTACCACCTCGCCCGAGTCGAAGTCGCCCTCGATCTCGACTATGCCTGAAGGCAAGAGGCTCTTGCCACGCTGAGTTAGGGCCGCCAGGGCCCCCGCGTCGACCGTGAGGCGGCCCTGCGGCGGAACCGCGAAGGCGATCCAGCGCTTGCGGGCGCCCAGCCGGTCGGCCTTGGGCGCGAAATAGGTTCCGACCGACTCGCCGTCGAGAATCCGGCGCAGCACGCCGGGCTCGCGCCCGCTGGCGATGACCATCGGGACGCCGGCCGCAGCCGCCTTGCGCGCCGCCTGGAGCTTCGTCGCCATGCCTCCGACCGACACGCGATCGGCCCGGTCGCGCGCGAGCCCCTCGATCTCGTCGGTGACGGCGTCGACCGTGTCGAGCTTGCGCGCCCGCGAGTTGACCGAGGGGTCGTCCGTGTAGAGCCCATCCACGTCGGTGAGGAGCACTAATAGATCTGCGTCGATCAGCGAGGCGACCAGCGCGCTCAGATTGTCGTTGTCGCCGACCTTGATCTCCTCGACCGCAACGGTGTCGTTCTCGTTGACGATCGGCATCACGTCGAACTTCAGGAGCGCCAGCAGGGTGTTCTTGGCGTTCAGGTAGCGCGCGCGGTCGCTGATGTCCTGCGCCGTCAAGAGGACCTGGCCGACCGGGATGCGGTGGCGACCGAACGCCGCCTCGTACTGCCACATGAGCGCCGACTGGCCGACCGCCGCGGCGGCCTGCTTCTCGGGAATCGAGCGCGGACGCTCGACGAGCCCGAGCCGCGCCATCCCGGTCACGATCGCCCCGGACGATACCAGCACGATTCGGCGTCCCTCGCTGACCGAGGCGATGTCGGCCGCCAGCGCGTCCACACGCTCGGTGCTGACCCCCGCGCCCGGGGTCGTGACCAGGCCGCTCCCGACCTTGACGACGAGCCGCCGCACCCGACCCAGCCGGCGTGTGGTCATCGGCGGGGCGTCCCGGGGCCGCCGGGGCCTGAAGCTCGCGTCGCGGACGCGCCGGTCTCCGGCGTCGAGAGCGCGTGGAGCCGTGTGGCCACGGCGCGCACCAGCTCGGTGAGACCGCTGCCGGTGACCGCCGAGATGACGAACAGGTCGAGCCCGTTCGCCGTGCAGTGGCGCTCGACGCGCTCGCGGTTCTCCGCGGCGTCGGGCAGGTCGGCCTTGTTGGCGACGATGATCTGCGGCCGCGAGGCGAGCTCGGCCGAATACGCCGCGAGCTCGCCGTCGATCACCTGCAGATCGTCGATCGGATCGCGCCCGGACTGTGGGTCCAGATCGAGCATGTGCAGAAGCAGCCGGGTCCGCTCCGTGTGGCGAAGGAACTGATGGCCGAGCCCCCGGCCTTCGGCCGCGCCGGGAATCAGGCCTGGAAGGTCGGCGATCACGAACGAATGGTCTTCGTCGGCGCGCACGATGCCCAGGGTGGGCTCGAGCGTGGTGAACGGATAGTTTGCGATCTTCGGGCGCGCCGCCGACAGCCGCGACACCAGGGTCGACTTGCCGGCGTTCGGGAAGCCGATCACGCCGACGTCGGCGAGCAGCTTCAGCTCCATGTGGAGCCACCGCTCCGGGCCGGGCCGGCCGAGGTCGGCGCGGCGGGGCGCCTGGTTGGTCGACGTGGCGAACCGCGCGTTGCCCCGGCCGCCCCGCGAGCCGCGGATCGCGAGCACGCGCTGGCCCGGCACGGTCAGGTCACCGAGGAGCTCGCCCGTACCGCGATCGTTGACGACGGTGCCCACCGGTACTTTCAGGACGAGGTCGGCACCGCTGGCGCCGTGGCGGTTCGAGCCCTGCCCGTGGGTTCCGCGCTCGGCGTGGTAGTGGCGGCGGTAGTGGAAATCGAGCAGGGTCGTCAGCGCGGGCGCGGCTTCGAGCCAGATGCTGCCGCCGTCCCCGCCATCGCCGCCGTCGGGACCTCCATACGGGACGAATTTCTCGCGGCGGAAGCTGACGCAGCCGGCACCCCCGTCGCCGCCCTTGACGAAAATATCGATCTCGTCGACGAACATGCCGTGGCAACCGCGGGCCCGAGCGGGCCCGAGGGAAGTTACGCCGGGTTGGAGGCGATGCTGATGAAGCGCGAGTCGCCGCGCCGCTCGAACTTCACGTAGCCGTCGATCTTCGCGAACAGCGTGTCGTCCGAGCCGATCCCGACGTTGAGGCCGGGCTTGAATCGCGTCCCGCGCTGGCGAACCAGGATGGAGCCGCCCGTCACGAACTGTCCGCCGAACCGCTTGACGCCGAGCATCTGCGGATTCGAGTCGCGGCCGTTTCTGGAGCTGCCGACACCCTTCTTGTGAGCCATCGTGCTAGACCTCGATCTTCGTGATCCGGACCGACGTGGCCGCCTGTCGGTGGCCGCGGTTCCGGCGATAGTTCTTCCGGCGCTTGAACTTCACGACCCTCACCTTCTTGTTACGCCGCTGGGCCACGACCTCGCCCGAGACCTTCGCGCGGCTGAGCGCCTTCTCGCCCGAGATGACCTGGCCGTCGCGGTTGACGAGCAGGACCGACTTGAACTCGACGGCCGCGCCCTTCTCACCCGGCAGCTTCTCGACCGAGATGATCTGCCCGGTCGTCACGCAGTACTGCTTGCCTCCGGTCGCGATCACGGCTTCCATGGCGTCAGACCTTTCTCTTCCGCTGACTTCGACGAGCGTCCATGAAACCACACGGCGACGCCCGAGGTCAACCAGCGGTCGCCGGTTCGCCCACGGGCCTCAGGCCGTCTTCATGTACTCGGCGAGGCGCTTGCGGACGAACAGGCGCGAGCGGTGGACCCGCGACTTCACGGCCGGCAGGCTGATGCCCAGGGTCTCGGCGATGTCCGGGTTCGAGAGGCCCTCGACGTCGTGGAGGACGAGCGCCGTGCGATAGTCCGGCGGGAGCCCGTCGATCGCGTCACCGAGCACGCGGCGAAGCTCCCCCTGAAGCGCCTGCTCGTCGACACGCTCCGACCAGTCGGCCATCGGCTCGAAGTGGCGGCCGTCGTCGTCGAACGTCGGCAGCACGTCGTCCATCGCGATCTCGTGGGCCTTCGACTTCCGCGCCCGCAGCTTCTGATAGGCCGCGTTCGCGGCGATCCGGTAGAGCCAGCTGCCGAACGCCGACTCGCCCTTGAACGTGGAGATCTTGCGGGCGGCCGTCCAGAGTGCGTCCTGCGCCGCCTCTTCCGCGTCCTCGTTCGACCCGGTGATGCGCAGGGCGAGCCGGTAGACGCGGTCGCCGTACGTCTCGACCAGATGCTCCGGCGCTTCCGGGTCCTCGCGTCGCAGCGCCTCGACCAGCGCCGCGTCGCCGTCCCGTTTGGTCGTGTCCATGACCGTCATATCCTCGGCTCGAACAGTGACAGATATCGTTTGGTCTCCGCCACGCACTGTTCCATGACGGCGATGTCTTTCGTCAGCTTCGTCAGCAGCATCGCGCCCTCGAGCGAGGCCACCAGGAAGTCGGCCACCGCTTCGGGGCGGCACGCGGCGTCGACGGTGCCCTGGCTCTGCGCGGCGCGCAGCACGTCGGTCAGCCGCTCACGCCAGGTTGCGAACACGGAGGCCAGGCGGCCGCGGAATCCTTCGTGGACGTCGGACAGCTCCGCCGCGAGGTTGCCGAGCGGGCAGCCGCCGACGCCGTTGCGCGCGCGCTGCGCCTCCAGAAGCCGATCGAGGAAGCAACGAATCTGCGCGAGCGCGTGCCCGTCGGGATCCGAAAAGCACGGCTCGAGCGTGCGCTCGAGGAACGAGCCGATGATCTGATCGAGAATGGCGTAACCGAGGTCTTCCTTACTCTTGAAGTAGTAGTAGAAGTTGCCCTTGCCGACGCCACTCTCACGCAGCACGTCGTCGAGCGAGGTGTGGTTGTAGCCGTGCACGTGCATCAGCCGGCTCGCGGCCGCCAGGATCGACTCGCGCGTCGAGCGGCCTTCCCGAACCTTCACGCTCTCTGTTGTCTTCGTCGTCATGTGTACTGACCAGTCGGTACAGAAACTACTCCCCCGAGATCGGGCTGTCAAGACATGGCCGGTTTAGCGAGCTATCTCGATCAGTTAGGGGCAGTTATCGATTCCGGCTGCAGCGGTTCAGAAGAGCGGCGTGGCGATCCGGAGAGCGGCCATGACGATGGGCTTGGGATAGACCCCAAGCGCCACGACAGCGACCGCGCACAGCGCGACGGCCAGCGCGAGGGTGCCCGAGAGCCGAATCCGCCCGGCCGGGGCGTCGGGCGGCTCGATGTACATCCTTTTGGCGACGACCAGGTAATAGAAGAGCGCCACCACGGTCAGGAGCGCGCCCACGAGCACCAGCCAGTAGAGGCCCGCCGAGGCCGCGGCCCAGAACACGTAGAGCTTCGCCCAGAAACCCGCCACGAACGGAATGCCGCCGAGCGAGAGCAGGAACAAGAGCATCGCCAGCGCGAGGAGCGGCGAGCGCTGGGCCAGGCCGCGCAGCGCGACGGTCGACTCCGAGTGCTCGGAGCGCGCGACGGCCTCGACCACTAGAAACGCGCCCATGTTGCCGAAGACGTAGGCGACCAGATAGAAGAGCACCATCGCCATGCCGGACGCCGAGGCCGCGGCGAACCCGACCAGCATGTAGCCGATGTGGGCGATGCCGGAGTACGCGAGCAGGCGCTTGGTGTTCTGCTGCGGCAGCGCCATCAGGTTGCCGCCGACGATCGTGATCGCGGCCAGCCCCGCCGCGAGCGGGATCCACGCCGCCGCGCGCTCGCCCATGCCCTCGAAATACACGCGGAAGAGCGCGACGAAGCCGGCGGCCTTGGGCGCCACCGAGAGCCACGCCACGAACGGCGTCGAGGCCGCCTCGTAGGTGTCCGGCACCCACATGTGGAACGGGAATGCCGCGATCTTGAACGCGAAGCCCGCGAACACCGCGAGCATGCCGAGCAGCAGGAGCGGCTGGCTCGTCGAGAAGGCCTGCGCCACGCGCGCCAGATCGGTCGAGCGCACGGCGCCGTAGACGAACGAGAGCCCGTACGCCATCACGGCGGAGGAGACGCTGCCGACCAGGAAGAACTTGAGCGCCGCCTCGACCGCCACGTCCTGCTTCTTCAAGAACCCCGAGAGCAGATAGAGCGGGATCGACATCAGCTCGAAGGCGACGAAGAGAAGGATCAGGTCGCGGGCCGACGCCAGCACGAGCATGCCGAGCAGCGAGGACAGGATCAGCAGGTGATACTCGCCGGCGCGCCGGCCGCACGCGACGCCATCCCGGGCGATCCCGGCGAGGAGCCCGATGAAGGTCGCCGCCAGGAACAGGCGCTTGGCGAAGATCGCCAGCGGGTCCTGGACGAACATGCCGAAGAGCGTGGGCGGCATCGGCTTCACGACGGCGCTCAGGACGCCGAGGGCGACGATGCCCAGGGTGGCGATCCAGGCGATCCACCGGCGGTCCGTCCCGCGCGCGAACAGGCTCGCGACGAAGACGATCAGCATGAGGATAGCCAGGCCGAGCTCGAGGGCGAGCGGGCTCATGGGCTCACGATCCGCGCGAGCAGCGGCACCGTCGCGGTGTCGATCGGGCCGATCGCGAGCCCCGGCACCATGCCGAAGAACACCAGCACCGCGACCAGGAGGACCAGCGCGACCCACTCGGGCCCGCGCGCATCGCCCAGGTCGTGGAAGTGCGCCGACGGCGGGCCCCAGAAGATCTGCTTGACCACTCGCAGCACGTAGATGGCGGTCAGGAACGTCCCGGCGACGGCGGGGAACAGCCACCATGGGTGCGCGGACCGCCACGAGCCGAGGAACGTCAAGAGCTCGGCCACGAATCCGGCGGTGGCCGGCAGCCCGAGCGAGGAGAGGCCGCCGATCGTGAACGCGGCCGCGATGCCCGGCATCATCTTGGCGAAGCCGCCCATCTTGCCGATCTCGCGCGAGTGCGCCTTCTCGTAGACCAGTCCGACGAGCGCGAAGAAGAGCCCCGTCATGACGCCGTGGGCGAACATCTGGAACACCGAGCCGTTGAGCCCGACCTCGGTGAGGGTCGCGGCCCCGAGCATGACGATCCCCATGTGCGACACGGACGAGTACGCGATCACGTACTTGAGATCGGTCTGCGCCATCGAGGAGAGCGCGCCGTAGACGATGTTGACGCACGCGATCGTGCCGACGAGCCACGCCAGGTCGACCGCGCCGTCGGGCAAGAGCCCCATGCCCACCCGCACGACGCCGTACGCGCCGAGCTTCATCAAGACACCCGCGTGGAGCATCGACACGGCCGTCGGCGCCGAGGCGTGGCCGTCGGGCGACCAGGTGTGGAGCGGCCAGATGCCGGCGAGGATGCCGAAGCCCACGTAGAATGCGAGAAAGACCCAGCGCTGCAACCCCCGCGGGAACGCGGTGGCCTCGAAGTCGAGGAACGAGAACGACGCCGATCCCGCGTGGACGTAGAGCGCCAGGATACCGACCAGGATGAACGCCGACCCGAACAAGAGGTAGAGGGTCAGCTTCATCGCCGCGTATTCCTTCGTGCCGACGCCGGTCTCGCGGAACGCCCATGCGAAGATCCCGCGCGGCCGCACCTCGCCCGTGGAGCCCCAGATGCCGATGAGGAGGTACATCGGCAGCACGGCGAGCTCGTAGAAGAGGAACAGCACGAAGAGATCGAGCGAGACGAACACGCCGTAGACGCCGGTCACCAGCGCCAGGAGCAGCGCGTAGAACTCCTGGCTCCGCACCGTGACGGTCCACGACGCGAAGACGCCGGCCACGATGATGATCGACGTCAGGAGCACCATCAGGAGGCTGATCCCGTCGACGCCGACCTCGTACGAGATCCCGAGCGGCGGCACCAGCGGCACCTTCTCGTAGAACTGAAAGCCCGCTGTCTCGCGCTCGTAGGCGACGTAGATCCAGATCGAGAGCACGGCCGAGATCCCCGTCGTGACCACCGAGATCAGCCGCACGGCGCGGGGGCTGTGGCGGGCCGTGAACATGATCAGCAGCGCGCCGATGAACGGCGACCACGTGATGATCGAGAGCAGCGGGATCGTCATCGGCGCCATAGCTGAGCCCATACGAAGAGGAGCAGCACGCCGAACGCCACGCCGTAGACGTAGTCCTGAGCCCGGCCGGTCTGTATGTGCCGCAGGCTGTCGCCGGCGCGCAACGTGAGCGCGGTCAGGGCGTTGAGGATCCCGTCGACGAAATAGCGGTCGATCCAGCCGATCACGCGCGCGAACCCGAGAATGAGCCCGCGGTAGAGCCCGGCATAGAGCGCGTCGAGCCCGTAGCGGCGGCGCGCGAGATAGTCGAGCGGCGCCAGCGCCCTGGCGACCCGCGCCGGATCGATCACGCCCCGCTGGTACATCGCCAGGGCGAGGACGAAGCCGAGCAGCGCGAGCCCGACCGAGAAGGGCGGCAGCCATCCGGGCGTCGCCTCGTGCGCCTCGGCACCGCTCAGCGCCAGGCGGATACCCGCCACCACCGTGAGCACGGCGAGCAGCCACAGCGGGCCGCGCATCAGCCAGGGCGCCTCGTGCGGATGGCCGCCGGCGTGCGCCCGCCCGAAGAACGTCAGGAAGACGGCGCGGAACATGTAGAAGGCCGTCAGCAGCGCGGTCAGGGCCAGCATCAGGAACGGCCCTGTCAGGTGCGCCTCCCAGACGCCGCCGAGCACTGCTTCCTTCGAATAGAACCCCGCGAGCGGCGGCACGCCGGCCAGCGCCAGGGTCCCGATCAGGAAGACGATCGCGGTGTGCGGCATCGCGCGGAACAGGCCGCCCATCCGGAACATGTCGTTGGTGCCGACCGCGTGGATCACCGCACCGGCGGCGAGGAAGAGGAGCGCCTTGAAGAGCCCGTGCGTGAGCAGGTGCAGGAACCCGGCCGGCGTGGCGCCGGCGCCCGCCGCCGCCATCATGTACCCGAGCTGCGAGACGGTCGAGTACGCGAGCACGCGCTTGATGTCGCCCTCGACGCACGCCATCGTCGCGGCCAGCAGCGCCGTGAAGGCGCCGACCCAGGCGATCACCGCCATCACCTCCGGGACCAGCGCGAACAGCGGCTCGGCGCGGGTCACCAGGAACACGCCGGCGGTCACCATCGTCGCGGCGTGGATCAGCGCGGAGACCGGCGTCGGGCCCTCCATCGCGTCGGGGAGCCAGACGTGCAGCGGGAACTGGGCGGACTTGCCGACCGCGCCCAGATAGATCAGGAACATGATCACCGCCAGGCCCGGCACGGCCAAGGTGTTGGCCTCCGCGCGCTCGAAGAGCTCGGAGAACTCGAACGTCCCGGTGGCCGACCACAAGAGCACGATGCCGATGATGAAGCCGAGGTCACCGAGCTTGGTGATCCAGAACGCCTTCACGGCCGCGCGCGCCGCCGCGGGCCGGTCGTACCAGAATCCGATCAATAAATACGAGCAGAGCCCTACCAGCTCCCAGAACACGAACATTTGCAAGAACCCCGGCGCCAGCACCAGACCCAGCATCGAGAACACGAACAGCGACTGATAGGTGTAGTAGCGGCCGAGCGCGCCGGGGCGCTCGTCGCTCAGATACGCGAGCGAGTAGATCTGCACGAGCAGCGACACCAGGGTGACCAGCACCAGCATGGCGTTGCTGATCGGGTCGACCATGACACCGACGGTGGCGATCGGCCCGCCATCCGCCGGGATCCATCCCCACGTCCGCTCGCCGACGAAGCCGCTGTGCCAGACGATCACGGCCGCGACGAACGACACCGCGATCGCGGCGATCGAGAGCGCGCCGGCTCCGCGCCCGGTTCGCCTGATCGGCGGCACGATCGCCAGGATCAGGAACGCGGCGAACGGCATCGCCGGCACGAGCAGCGGCAGCAGGAGGCTCAGGTCCACGCGCCTATCCCCGCAAGAGGTCGAGCCGGTCGGCGTCGACCGTCCGCCGGACGCGGAAGATCGCGATGACGATCGCGAGGCCGACGGCGACCTCGACCACCGTGATGGCGATCGTGAACAGCGTGAAGATCAGCCCGGTCAGGTCGCCGTGAAAGCGCGCGAACGCGACCAGATTGATGTTGACGGCGTTCAGCATCAGCTCGATCCCGAGGAGGATGCCGACCGCGTTGCGGCGGGTCAGCACACCGAACAGGCCGATCGAGAACACGAGCGCCGCGAGGACCAGATAGGACGAAAGCCCGATCATTCCTCGCTCCGCGCGAAGTAGAGGGCGCCGATGAGCCCGGCCACCAGCAGCACGCCCAGGAGCTCGAACGTGACGGCGAATGGGCCGACGAGCGCGCGGCCGATCGACGCGGTCACGTCGCCGGTCTGCTCCGGCCGTGGGGCCGCGGGCGGCGCCTGCAGGAGGAATCCCGCGATACCCGCGAAGACCGCGGCCGCCACGATCGCGCCGTTGATCAGATGACGGCTCGTCTGTCTGATCCGCTCGCCCACGAGCCGCTCGGTCAGCATGATCGCGAACACCACGATCGTGACGACGCCGCCCGCGTAGAGGAGCAGCTGGACGGCGAACAGGAACGGCTGATCGAGCAGGAGGAACACCGCGCCGGTGGCGACCAGGGCCGCCGCGAGGTACAGCACGGCGTGGAACAGGTTCGGCGTGAGCACGACGGCGAGGCTCGAGCCGAGTAGCACCGCGGCTACCAGCCAGAATCCCACCGTCTCGACGGTCACTCGCTCGGCTCCTTCGCTTCTCCCTTGGCTGCCCCCTTACCTTCGCCCCGGGCCTCGCGCGCGGGCTTGGGGGGCGCCTGCATGTCGCGGAGCCTGTTGCCGGTGGCCCACGACGGCTCGAACTCGAGGCCGATCGCGTGCAGACGATCCTTGTCGAGCAGGAGCTCACGCCGATCGGCGGTCGCCAGATCGAAGGACTTCATCATGATGATCGCGTCGGTGGGGCAGACCTGCACACAGAGCTCGCAGAACTCGCACGCGTAGAGCTCGAGCGTGAATTTCTTGGCGTAGTTCCGCTTCTCGCCCTTCAGCATCTCGACCTTGATGACCTGGGGCGGGCACACGTACTCGCAGAGACGGCAGCCGATGCAGGCCTCTTCGCCGGTGTCCTTCTCGTAGGCGAGGGCCAGGATGCCGCGGAAGCGGTCGGGGTACGGGCGCTTGACGTCCGGATAGTGGACCGTCACCGGCTTGCGAAAGAGATTGCGAAAGGTGATGCCCATCGCGCGGCCGACGGCGGTCACGAGCTGCCCCGTCTCCCGCCAGAATCCCGCCGGCGCGCGGCCGTTAGCCGCCACTGGCGCCTCGCGTCGCGACCACGAACGCCGTCGCCAGCAGCAGCACCAGGGTCGACGGCAACAGGAGCTTCCAGGAGATCGCCAGGATCTGGTCGACGCGGATCCGCACGAAGGACCAGCGCACCCACGTGACGATCAGGAAGATCACGATCGCCTTCAGCAAGAGCCACAGCGGGCCGAGCCACTCCGGGCCGGGCCCGAGCCAGCCGCCCAGGAACAAGAGCGCGCCGAGGAAGCTGGTGCCGAGCATGTGGGCGTACTCGCCCAGCTGGATCAGCGCGAACTTCATGCCGCTGTACTCGACGCGGAAGCCCGCGACCAGCTCGGACTCGGCCTCGAGGATGTCGAACGGCACGCGGTTCTCGGCCGCGAGCGTCGCGATCAGGAACGCGATGAACGCGAGCTGGCCGATGACCGGGTACGCGACGAACCAGAGGCCCTGCTGCGCGACGACGATCGCCGACATCTGCATCGAGCCCGCCAGCACCACCGGCACGAGCGCGGCGAAGATGAACGGCAGATCGTACGAGATGATTTGATTCACCGCCCGCATCGCGGACAGGAGCGCGTACTTGTTGTTCGACCCCCAGCCGCCCATGAAGAGCCCGACGATCTCGAGCGACGAGACGGCGAGGAAGAAGAGCACGCCGATGTTCAGGTCGGCCACGCCGAGCTGCGGCGCGAACGGGATCGTGGCGAAGATGAGCAG
>DATEMW010000344.1:0-11497 GCA_035275385.1 Candidatus Methylomirabilota bacterium
AGGCGCGCTTGGTGGCCGGCGAGCTGCTCGAGTGCGCCGCGTCGGACGTCGTGCTGGCCGGCGGTCGGGCCCACGTGGCCGGCATGGCCGAGCGCGCGGTCGACATCGGCCGGCTGGCGCGCGCGTCGCTCAGAAGCCCCACGCTCCTGCGCGAGGGCGCGCCCGGCCTGCACGCGTGCGCGTTCTTCCGGCCGGAGACCGTCACCTGGGCGTTCGGCGCGCACGCCTGCGCCGTCGAGGTCGACGCCGAGACGGGCGAGCTGCGGCTTCAGCGGTACGTGGCCGTGCACGACTGCGGCCGCCCGCTCAATCCGATGGTCGTGGAGGGCCAGCTCCACGGCGGGATCGTGCAGGGCATCGGCGCCGCGCTGGCCGAGGAGCTCATCTACGACGGCGCCGGACAGCTCGTGACGGGCTCCTTGATGGACTACGGCGTGCCGCGAGCCGACCAGGTGCCGCCGCTCGACGTGATCGCGCTCGACTTTCCATCCACGCGCAACGAGCTCGGCGTCAAGGGCGTCGGCGAGAGCGGGATCATCTCGCCGGTCCCGGCCATCGCCAATGCGGTCGAGGATGCGCTCGCGGATCGCGGAGTCGAGATCACCCGGGTGCCGCTGACCGCCGCCAGCGTCTGGGAAGCGATCCGAAGCGCCCGGCCGCCGGCGCCGCGCTAGCCAGCCCGGTTCCACCCTTCCGCACCTCCGCCGCGTATAACAGTCGAGAGATCGAGATGGACGAACGCACGTTTGCCCGCACCGCCGAGCAATATGCCGCGCGGCTCTACGCGGTGGCGTACCGCCTGCTCGGCAACCGGTCCGACGCGGAAGATGCCGTGCAACGGGCGCTGCTCAAGGCCTACGAGGCGCGCGAGGCGTACTCGAGCCGATGGGCGGTGTCCACGTGGCTCTACCGCGTGCTGACCAACGTCTGTATCGACGAGCTGCGCCGGCGCCGGCGCACCCCGCCCGAGCCATTGCCGCGCGCACGCGCGGGCACGGCCGTCGAGCGGCTGGATCTGGCGCGCGCGCTCGACACGGTGCCCCGCGAGGCTCGCGTGCTGCTGGCACTGCACTACGTGAACGGTCTCGGCTATCGCGAGCTCGCGACGATCCGAGGCATCTCGGTCAACACCGTCAAGAGTCAGCTCGCGCGAGGCAAGGCGATCCTGAAGCGAGCGCTGGAGGAATAGTCATGGATCGGATCGACACGATGCTCGAGGAATTCTTCAAGCCCGAGGCTCCGCCCCGACTGTCGGAGCGGCTGCTGGGACGCCTGAAGGCCAGGTCCGAGACGCTCGAGAAGCTGGCCGACAGGTTCAGGATCGATGCGAGCGACGAAGGCGTGGTCCGGCTTCAGCCCGGACGCGGCGACCACGGCGCCTCCGCCCGCGCCCGCGCTCACGCCGAGCGCGCTCGGCAGGAGTTCCGTGAATATCTCGCGGGCCGCCGGACGTTCTTCACCGTGCCGGTCGACCTCACGCGCGTGGCAGATTTTCAGGCTCGCGTGCTGGCCGAGGCCAATCGCATTCCATTCGGCGAGGTCGATTCCTATTCGGCCCTCGCGCGGCGCATGGGCCATCCGCGCGCGGCCCGCGCGGTCGGCAACGCGCTCGGCGCGAACCCGGTGCCGGTGATCGTTCCGTGCCATCGCATCATCCGCGGCGACGGCACCTGGGGCCACTACGCGTTCGGCGGCGCGATGAAGACGCAGCTCTTGCAGCTCGAGCGTACGACGCCCGCCTTGATCGGCTGCACGAGCACGCGGATCGTCTGCCGGCGCGGCTGCGCCCACGAGCAGCGCATCGGCGAGGTCAATCGCGTGGTCTTCGCGTCGGTCGCCGACGCCGCGAGCGTCGGCTATCGCCCGTGCCGCGTGTGCCGGCCGTCGCCGAAGGCATGAACCGTCAGCGCTCGTGCTAGGATTCGGGCGATGCGAGCGCTCCTGATCTCGGCGCTGTTGCTGGCGCTGGGTGCGCCGGTCCCGGCGGCCGCCCAGCTGCCGATCTTCGACGCCCACGTCCACTACAGCCGCCCGGACTGGGACGTCTACGCACCGGATCGCGCGCTCGCGATCCTGACGGGCGCGGGCGTGCGCCGCGCGATCGTCTCGAGCACCCCTGACGACGGCACCTTGAAGCTCTACGAGAAGGCGCCGCAGATGATCGTGCCGTTTCTCAGGCCGTATCGGACGCGCGACGACATGGGGAGCTGGCACAGCGACCCGGGTGTCGAGGCGTACGTCGAGGAGCGGCTCAAGCGCGGGATCTACCGCGGCATCGGCGAGTTCCATCTGAGCGTTTCCGGCGCCGGGGCGCCGACCGTCAAGCGCTTCGCCGAGCTTGCCGCGGATCGCGACCTGTTCCTCCAGGGTCACGTCGACGAGGCCACGATCGAGAAGCTCCTGACACTCTACCCGAAGACGCGATTCCTGTGGGCGCACGCCGGAATGTCCTCGTCGGCCGCCACGGTCGGCGGCCTGCTGGCACGCTTCCCGAAGCTCTGGGTGGAGCTGGCGTTGCGGACCGACGTCGCGCCGGGCGGCAAGCTC
Organism: Candidatus Methylomirabilota bacterium; assembly: GCA_035275385.1. Taxonomy (GTDB): domain Bacteria; phylum Methylomirabilota; class Methylomirabilia; order Rokubacteriales; family CSP1-6; genus AR31. The sequence goes on from DATEMW010000344.1 coordinate 2,548, forward strand.
GATCCTGAGTGGCGCGCGGTCTTCGTGAAGTATCCCGACCGCTTCATGGTCGGTACGGACACGTGGATCACGTCGCGCTGGGAGGCGATGCGCGGTTATCACCAGGACGTGCAGATCTGGCTGGGCCAGCTGCCCCGCGACGTCGCCGAAGCGATCGCCTGGAAGAACGGCGAGCGGCTGTTTCCCGCGCCCTGAGAACGGGCTACGGATCGGGCGTGATTCCGCCCAGCAGGCGCCGATCGGAGTCGTAGCGCAGGCGCGACAGCGCGTCCTCCTTGTCGGTCCAGAGCACCTCGTCGACCTCGTGGTCGTGCTCGCCCACCTTCTCGAGTGGCTTCATGAGGTACCAGCGCACGGTCTTCTTGACTTGCCGGCCCTGCCGGCGAAACCAGTAGGTCACCGGCGCGAGCTCCCGCACGAGCTCGCACCGGTAGCCGGTCTCTTCGCGCACCTCGCGGAGCGCGGCGTCCGCGCTCGTCTCGCCCGACACCAGGGCACCCTTGGGTAAGGTCCAGACCGGCTGGCCGCGCAGGTCGCGGGCGCGAATCAGCAGCACGCGGCCGCCCTCGTCGAGGACGAGGCCGCCGGCCGAGAACTCGAACACGACGCGCGAGCCGCTATCCGGCACGCTCCGATAATACCTGCGTCGCCCTGCGTGATACCATTCGTCCACGCGTGACAGATCGCATTGACCTGCTCGCGCACTTCCCCCCCGGGTTCACGCCGCGGCTGGAGCAGGCGCGTCTGCTCGATGCGCTGGCCGATGCGATGGCCGAAGCGTTCGACGACCCCGCCGCGCCGCGCGTCTTCCTGGTCGAGGCGCCGCCCGGCGTCGGCAAGAGCCACGTGGCGATGGCGCTCGCGCGCTGGAGCGGCGACGCCTATCTGCTGACGCCGCAAAAACTCCTGCAAGACCAGTACGAGCGCGAGTTCGGCAGCGACCTGCAGCTCGTCAAGGGCCGCGACAACTACGTCTGCGAGCGCTATCCCGACGTGCGCGTGCCGACCTCGCGCGGCATGTGCCGGCGCCCGCGCGGTCCCGTGTGTCAGTGCCCCTACGCGCGCGCCAAGACCGCCGCGCTGAACGGTCCGATCTTCTGCACGAACACCGCGTATTTCGCCACGCTCCGCCACTGGCGGGCCGAGCAGCTCCGCAAGCGGCGGCTCTTGATCATCGACGAGGCGCACAACCTCGAGTCGCAGCTGGTCAGCGTGTTCACGGTCGCGTTTCCCCCGGACGACGCCAAGGCCTGGTTCGGCGGGCCGCTGCCACGTCTGGACTCGGCCGACGAATACCGGAGCCTCCTGCGCGATCACGTCGAGCGGATGGAAGGGCAGCTCGAGACCGTGACGCGCGCGCTCGAGATCATGCGCCCGTCGGACGTGCCGCCCGAGGCGTTTCTCACCATGCCGCCCTCCCGCGCCGAGCAAGAGCTGATGGCCGAACGCGAGAGCCTCGAGACCGCACTCGCCCGCGTGCGCTTCTTCGTCGACTCCGAGGACCGCGAGTGGATCGTGCGCTATCCCGCCGATCCGGGCGCCACGCTCGAGCTGGTGCCGCTCACCGTGGCCTCGATGGCGCGCGACCTCCTGAGCGAGACGGCGGACCTGGTGGTGCTGTCCTCCGCGTACCTCGGCCACCGGCGGACGATCGCCGAGTGCTTCGGCCTCGACGAGGACGGCCTGCGCACGTTCGCCAGCGACTCGCCCTTTCCGCTCGAGCAGCGGCGGATCGAGTACCGCCCGGTCGGCGCGCTATCGAAGACGACGCTCGCGCGGCTCGAGCCCGTCCTGTTCGCCGAAGTGGCCGCGATCCTGACCGCGCACCAGCGCGAGAAGGGGTTGATCCACGCGCCGTCGTACGCGGCGGGCCGGCGCCTGGTCGCGCACCTCGCGAGCCGGGAGCCGCTGCTGTCGCGCCGGCTCATCTGGGTGGAGTCGACCGAAGCCAAGACGCGTGCGCTCGAGCTGCATCGGGCCTCGCCGCTGCCGACCGTCCTGGTGTCGCCCTCGCTGCGCGAAGGCGTGGACCTCCCGGACGACTTCCTGCGCTTCCAGGTCGTGACCAAGCTGCCCTACCCGGACCTCGGCGACCCGTGGACCGCCGCCCGGCAGTCACGCGATCCACGCTGGTACGCGCTCGAGACGGCGAAGGCCCTGGTGCAGGCGTACGGCCGATCCTGCCGCCACGCGGCCGACCACGGCGTCACCTATATCCTCGACGGCCAGTTCGAACGCTTCCTCGCGCACTACCGCGTGCTCCTGCCGCCGTGGTTCCTCGACGCCGTGCGTGCGGCGCTGCGCGCGCGGCATCCGGATACGTCGTTCGAGTGCTAGGATAGCGGCACGTGAATTCGCACGACGTCGACGCCGTCATCCAGTCGGTCCGCTTCCAGCTCTACCGCGAGAACATCTACGGCGCGCTCGAGATCGTCGAGGCGGCGCGGGCCGAGCATCCCGATCCGCGCTACGCCGAGCTCGCGACACGCATCCGCTCGTGGCTCACGCATCTGGATTCGCGCGACGCGTACGTGGCCGCGCAGGAGGAGCAGTACCGCCGGCTGCGCTGGCGCATGGGGCTCAAGCTCCTCGAGAAGCGGATCCGCATGCTCATCGGGCGCAAGACGAAGAAGCTGGTCGAGCGCCGCGCGCGCGATCCCGAATTCCAGGAGCTCGAGCGCGAGGTCGACCGCGTGCGGCCGCGCCGCGTGCTCGACGCCGGCAGCGGCGAGGGCGGCGTGGCGATGGCGCTCGGCGCCCGCCATCCGAACCTGCACGTCGATGGCGTCGAGGTCTCACCGACCAACGCGAAGATCGCCCGCCAGCTGAATCGCTTCGGCAACGTGGCGTTCCGGCAGGGCTTCGCGGAGGAGGTGCATCTCTACTTCCCGGCCGGATCGTTCGATCTCGTGTACTCGTTCGCGGTGCTCGAGCACGTGCGCGACGTCGACGAAACCGTGCGGGCGATCGAGACCGTGCTACGCCCTGGCGGCCGCTTCGCCTTCGTGGTGCCGATGCACGAGCTGCGCGCGATCGGACCGATCCCGGACTACGCGCCGGTGCACGGGTACGCGGACCACTGCCGCGTCTTCACCGAGAACGAGCTTCGGCAGACCTTCGGGCACCGGAAAGACTTCCGGCTCGTGAAGGTGCCGGGAGCCTGGAAGCACGGCGAGCTGCCGGACTGCTTCGAGCCGATCGAGTTCGGCTCGTTCTTCGTCTCGTACACCAAGGACGGCGGCTAGCCAGCCCGCCGTCCCCCTGACCGCGCGGCTAGCGCTGAGCGCCCTTTCGGCTCGCGGCGGCCGCCGAGCGACCCGCGATCCGACCGAAGACGGCGCCCGCCATCAACCCCGCGCCGCCCGGGTAGTTGTGGTAGAAGAGCCCGCCCACGAGCTCACCGGCCGCGAAGAGTCCGGGAATCGGCCGCTGCTCGCAATCGATGACCTGCCCGTCGTTCGTGATCTTGAGCCCGCCGAACGTGAACGTGATGCCGGTCGTCACCGCGTAGCCCACGTAGGGCGGCGAGTCGAGCGGCAGGGCCCAGTTCGACTTCGGCGGCGTGATGCCGTGCGTCGCCTTGCCGTCCTTGACCGCCGGATTGTAGTCGGTGGCCTTGAGTGACGCGTTGTAGGCGCGGATCGTCGCGACGAATCCGTCGACGTCGATCTCGAGCTTGCGCGCCAACCCTTCCAGGGTCATGTCCTCGGCCTTGGTGACCTCGCGGATCCGGTACTCCTCGCGCAGGTTGTGCAGCACCTTCTGGTCGAAGATCTGGAACGCGGTACGGCGCGGCTGGCCGATGACCGCGCGCCCGTACTTCACGTAGGTGTAGTTGCGGAAGTCGGCGCCCTCGTCGACGAACCGCTCACCCTTCAGGTTCACGATGAGCCCGAGCGGGTACGAGTGCTTCTGGAAGTTGTCGCCGACCTTCCGGTCGCCGTGCCAGGGCGCGTTCAGATCCCACTGCACGGAGTGGCAGCCGCTCCAGTGCCCCCACGGCAGCGCGCCGATCTCGAGCGCCATCTTGATGCCGTCGCCGGTGTTGTACGGGGTGCCGCGCACGCGGGCGAGCTCCCAGTTCGGTCCGAGATAGCGCGTGCGCATCTCGGGATTGGCCTCGAACCCGCCCGACGCGAGTACGACGGCGCCGGCGTCGATCGTCTCGGTGCCGGCCGGCGTGCGCACGACGACACCGGTGACCGCCCCGCGGTCGTTGGTGACGAGCTTCGTCGCCTTCGACTCGAAGCGCACGTCGATCCCGTTCTTGGCGGCCGACTCGTACTCCATGTCGATGAGCCCGGCGCCGCCGCCGACCGCCTCGAGAACGAGGCCGCCCCAGAAGCGGAACTTACCGCCGACCTTGTAGGCCTGGCGGCCGAACATCGGGATCCACCGGACGCCGCGATCGCGCATCCAGCGCACGGTCGGGAGCGATTCGCTCACCAGCTGCATCGCCATATCGGGATCGGAGCACTCCTCGGTGACCCGCATGAGATCGTCATAGAACTGCTCGGGCGTGTACGGGTCGACCTCCATCGAGGCCTTCTCCTGATCGGAGAGATCCGGAACCAGCTCGGCCAGTTCGTCGAAGCTCTTGAAGCCGAACCGGAAGCCGCCGGCCGTGAAGAAGCCGTTGCCGCCGCGCCATGCCTCGGGCGCCTTCTCGAGCACGAGCACGCGCGCGCCGTTCTCGCGCGCCGAGAGCGCCGCGCACATCGCCGCATTGCCGCCGCCAACTACGATGACGTCGTAGGCCACTGGTTGTCCTCCCGATTCGCCGGTTTGAGCGCCGGCGCCGCACACCGTATTCGGCCGGGCGGCTGCTGTCAAGGGCGAGAAAACGCGACCGGGCGCTAGCTTGCGGAGCGGGCCTGCGCCAGCATCTCGATCAGGACCGTGCGGCTCTCGGCCGCCGATCTGATCTCGTGCGGAAACGCGATGCGAACCGCGTGGAGCCGGTCGCCGCTGCGCAACCGGAGCCTGAAGCCCAGCCGGTCGACCGCGATCATCGTCGCCTCATCCGCCGCCTCACGCGCGAAGTGACGCGCATAGGCGATGAGCGCGTCCGCGTGGTCCTTGTTCATGTGGCCGATGATGCCCGGACCGGCGTCGGCCAGGGGATCCGGACCGGCCGCGCGATAGTCGTCGGCGGTCACCCAGTCCATCGCGGCGAAGCCACCCACGAAGTAGACGTCCCTCACGTCGAGCCGCCAGAAGCTGAAGTCGTCGAAGTCGACCCAGTACGCGGCGCGAGGATGTCGAGCCAGGTAGGCCTCGCGCGCCTTCGCGGCGGCCGCGGCCGCGAGCTGCCGCGCCTCGCCGAGCAAGGTGAGCCGTGCCGCGGCCAGCGGATCGCCGGCTTCCTGACCGGGCGCGTTCGCGACCGGCTGGGTGACGAGCAGGCTCGCGCGCGGGTCGGCCTGGAGATTCTGCGTGTGCATCGCCATCGAGCTCACCAGCACGAGCGGCTGACCGTGCTCGTCGAGCGCGTACGGCATCACCGACGCGAACGGATGTCCCGGGTGCTTGCGCGAGAGCGTGGCGAGCGCTCCCGAGCGCACGAGGTAGGCCAGCGTGCGCGCGCGCTCGGCGTAGCTCGGCTCGGGAACCGATGGCACGTCGTGGCCGCGCGGCGGGCCGGCATGGCGATTCACGGCTAGTCCCGCGTCGCCGTGTACGGGCAGATCTGGTTGTAGGCGCAGTGGCGACAGGCACCCCACGACGGCGTCGCGTCGAAGCGCCGGGCGCGAATGCCGACCGCGGCCGCCTTCACGGCGTCAATCGCTTTGTCGAGATCGTGCGCGGTCGGCGTGTGGCGGCCGACGATGCTCGAGTCGACGAAGCGGAGCTCGACCCGCTGCGGCAAGGTGCCCGTCATCTCCTGCCAGGCGAGCGCGTACATCTTCAGCTGGAGGCTCTCGGCCACGCGACGGTCGGCGTCCTTCTGACGGTTGATCTCGGTGGTCTTGTAGTCGACGATCACCGCGCCCAGCAGGTCTTCGTCCACGCGATCATAGCGGCCGCGCACACGGTTGGGACCGAGCGAGAAGCCGAACTCCTTCTCGATCCACGTCGGCTTGGTGCCTTCGGCTTCCTCGTGATTCCAGAAGCGCCGGAGCGCCTCGCGGCCCGCCGCCTTGCGCGCTTCCTCGTGCTCGCGCGTCAGGAAGCCTTCCGCCGGCTCGTGGCTGCCCGTACGGTCGTGGATGACGTCTTCGCCGGCCCACGCGCGGTCGTAGACGGCCAGCAGATCGTCGAGCGGCGTGTAGTTGCCGACGACCCGGCGGCGCAGGTAGTACTCGACCACCTTGTGCATGACCGCGCCGTAGGCGACCGCGTGATGGCGCCGGATCGGGATGCGCCGCACGTGCACGTTGAAGTACTTGAGCGGGCACGTCTGATAGTCGTCGATCTGCTTGTGGCTCAGATTCAGCTCGGCGTCGGGCGCCAGCGGCTGCAGCGCGGCGTCCTCGACGGCGGCCGGCGGCGCGTGGTGCTCGATCTCCTCGACCGGACGCACCCGGAACGGCCGGGCTGCGTCGCGCGGCAGGTCGAGCCCCTCGAGCACGAAGAGGCTGGTCTTGCGCTGGCGGCTGCCGCCGTAGTCGCTGGCGCTCGTCAAGAACAGCTCGCGCCGGGCGCGCGTCATCCCGACGTAGAAGAGCCGGCGCTCCTCCTGCAGGTGAAAATCGCCGGTCGGCACCGCGTCCTTCATCAAGGCCACCGGCAGCTCCAGCGGATCGCGGCGCCGGCGCAGCGGGAACTTCTCCTGGACGAGATTCACGAGGTAGACGACGGGGAACTCGAGGCCCTTGGCCTTGTGAATCGTGAGCACGCGCACGGCCGGCGTCTCGACGTCGGCCTCGGCGACCGCCGGATCCTCGCCGGCGTCGATCAGCTCGTCGAGGTGCTTGACGAACTCGCGCACGTTGTCGTAGCGCAGCGCGCGGGAGGCCGACTTCACGCGATCGAAGAACTTCGCGATGTTCTTGCTTTCGGCGACGTCGCGCGCCGTTTCCTCGCGGTACATGCGGCCGAGCCAGCCGGAGTCCTTGAGGAACAGGTACAGAAGCTCGCCGGTCGGCATCTCGCGACCCAGCTCCATGTAGCGCTCGAGATCCTGGACCAGCTGGCCGATCGCCGCATGGCCCTCTTCGCCGATCTCGTCGCGCAGCTCGCGGATCGTCTCGGTCTTCCGGAAGACGTCGAACAGGTACGCGTGGCGGCGGTCGGCGTAGGTCGAGCAGCGCGTCAGATCGACGACCGGCACGTGATAGAGATCGGACGACGCCAGGTAGTGCAAGCTCACCGACTCGTCCGTGTGGACCAGCGCGCGCAGGAACGCGATCAGCAGTCGGATCTCCGGGCGCCCGTAGAGCCCGGAGTTGCCGGAGAACGTCCACGGAATGGACTGGAGGTTGAGCGAGCGCAGGAACTGATCCGCGTCGTCGTTGGAGCGAACGAGGATGGCGACGTCGTCGTAGTGCCAGCGCCCGGCGTCGACGTGCTCGCGGATCGCGCGCGCGACGGCGTCGGCCTCCTGCGTGCCGGTCTCGTAGTGCAGGTGCGCGGGCGGCGGCCCGTCGGGCTCGCGGACCGCAACCAGGTGCTTGCTGATACCGCTGCGCACCTCCAGGCGGTCCGGGTTGTTGTTGACGATCAGCCGGTACGCGGCGTCGAGGATCCTCTGGTGAGACCGATAGTTCTCGGTCAGCACCACCTGCCGCGCCTCCGGATAGCGGTCCAGGAACGACAGCACATTCGAGATAGCGGCGCCTCGCCACCTATAAATGGCCTGATCGTCATCGCACACGCAGGCGACGTTACCGTGCCGGGCGCCGAGGAGCTTGACCAGCTCGAATTGGGCGTGGTTGGTGTCCTGGAACTCGTCGACCATGATGTACTTGAACCGACGCTGCAGCCCGGCCCGCACGTTGGCGCGCGCGCGCAGGAGCTTCAACACCAGCACGATCTGGTCGCCGAAATCGACGCAGCCGTCGCGGGCCATCAGCTCCTGGTACTTGGCGTAGGTTGCCGCCAGCTCACGCTGCTGGGCGATGCGCTCGCGCGCCTCCTCGTAGTCGGGCGCGGTGCCGACCTCGGCGGCGAGCGTCTCGACGTGGGCGAGATACTCTTCGGGCGAGATGTCCTCATCCTTGCAGCGGCTGACGAGCGTGATCAGCGCCCGGATGTGGCGCGTCGGGTCACCGAGCGGCCGGTAGTGCACCAGCGGGAACTCGAACAGCCGGTCGCGGAAGAAGATCACCTGCTCGGCGCGATTGAGCACGCGGAAATCGGGCTGCAAACCCATCTCGAGCGCGTGCTCGCGCAGGATGCGATCGCCGAAGGCGTGGAAGGTCGAGATCTCGACGTCGGCGTAGCCGTACTGCACCAGCGTGTCGACGCGCTCTTCCATCTCGGCCGCGGCCTTGTCGGTGAACGTGAGCGCGAGGATCTCGTCGGGGCGCGCCTTCTTCTGGGCGATGAGCCAGGCGATGCGGCGAGTGATGACGGTGGTCTTGCCGGCGCCGGCGCCGGCGACGATCAGGAGGGGGCCGGCGTCATGAGTGACGGCCTGGCGCTGGGCGTCGTTCAGGCCGTCGAGGATCCGCTCACCCGCCATGCCGTATCGACTATATCAGGCGAGTGGTCGGCCGTCTCCGCTCATCGGCGTACGTCGGGTCCACCGGCCAGGACGTCGGCGACGTCCTGCGGGCTGACCAGCGCGATGTCGCCCCACGTGGAGCATTTCAGAGCTGCCACCGCCGTGCCCGCGTCGACGGCTTCCTGCAGCTCGCGGCCGCGCAGCACGGCCCAGAGGAACCCGGCGGCATAGGCGTCCCCCGCCCCGATCGGATCGACCATCTGCACGGTCAGACGCCGAGTCGGCCGCAAGAGCCGGCCGCCGTCGAGCACCGTCGAGCCCTCCTCGCCTCGCTGCAGGCTG
>DATEMW010000345.1:0-20479 GCA_035275385.1 Candidatus Methylomirabilota bacterium
GTCGCCAAGGACATTCCCGTCGATCACCCCGACCTCGAGCCGATCTGGCAAGCCGCGCAGGAATACGACCTTGCGGTCATGCACCACAGCCTCACCTGGAACCCGCCGTACTTTCCGGGCTACGAGGATTTGTGGGACAACATCTTCCTCGGCCGCCTGGCGTCGCATCCGTGGGGCGGCATGCGGTTCATGGCCGCCTTCATCGGCGCGGGCATCATGGATCGCTACCCGAGCTTGCGCATGGGCATCCTCGAGTGCGGCTCGGGCTGGCTTCCGTTCTGGGCCAAGCGGATGGACGAGCAGGCCGTCTACGTCGGCGGCGTGGCGCCGCTCAAGCACGCGCCGAGCGAGTACATGACCAGCGGCCGGTTCTTCTGCAGCATCGAGCACCACGAGGGCGAGGAGATGTTCAACTACGTCAGGAGCGTCCTCGGCGACGACGTGCTCATGTACGCGTCGGACTATCCGCACTCGGAGTGCCAGTTCCCGAGCTCGGTCGACAACGTGATGAAGTGGACGAGCCTCAAGCCTGACACGAAGCGAAAGCTGCTGTGGGACAATGCGGCCAGGTTCTACAAGCGGACATGAGCGCCGGCCGGACCACGCGTGAGGCGAGGTGACATATGGCTGAGATCAGCGGCTTGGGCCACGTGGGGCTGTTCTGCAACGACCTGCCGAAGATGCGCGACTTCTACGCCCGCGTCCTCGGTCTCACGATCAGCGACGAGGACATGGCGCGCGGCATCTGCTTTCTCAGCGCAGCGCCGGAATCCGAGCACCACGAGCTCGCGCTGGTCCAGGCGCGAGAGGCCGGCCAGAAGACCCACAACGTCCAGCAGGTGTCGTTCAAGGTGAAGACGCTCGACGACGTGCGCACGTTCTACCACCGGCTCAAGCAGGAAGGCATGAAAATCGACCGCACGGTCACGCATGGGATTGCGTGCAGCGTCTACTTCTTCGATCCCGAGGACAACCGGATCGAGCTCTACTACACGACCCCGTACAAGGTGCGCCAGCCGCTCGGCGAAGTCATCGATCTGGACGAGCCCGACGCCAAGCTCCTGGCCTTCGCCCAGTCGTTCGAGGAGAAGAAGGGGCCGCCTCGCGGCGCCCAGCAGCCTCCCGCGTGATCCGGCGCCCCGCTGAAATAATCCCCGGGTGTCGCCCGTACTCACTTGGCAGGCGGCAATGTGGCGGCCTCGGGCTCGGATGCGGACGACCGGAGAGCGGAGCTTGAACTTGCGCGGCGCGCCCGGCGCGGCGACGCGGCGGCGTTCGACCAGCTCGTGGTTCGTTTCCACCGTCCGGTCCTCCGTTTCTGCTGGCGTCTGCTGCGATCTCCCGACGCCGAGGACCTGGCCCAGGACACGTTCGTCCGCGCGTTCGTCCATTTCGAGCGATTCGATCCGGAGCGGCCGGTCTTGCCGTGGCTCATCGCCATTGCCCGCCGGCTCTGTCTGGACGTGTTGCGGCGGCGCAAAGTGACGGCCGGGCTCGAGGCGATGCCGGTCAGCGACCAGACGGCGCCGAGCGCGGAGCGCGAGGCCTCGGCTCGAGAGGAGCTGAGACGTCTCGATCGGGCGCTCGACGCGCTTGGCGAGGGACAGCGAGAGGCCATCATTCTCTTTCACATCGAGGAGATGTCGTACCGCGACATTGCGGCCGCTCTGGAGGTACCGGTGGGCACGGTGATGACGTGGCTTCATCGAGGCCGGGCGCAGCTCAAAGCGGCGCTGGGCGGCGCGCCGATCGTATGAGCCGGCGATTCGACGAGGACGATCGGCTCACCGACCTGCTCCGGGTGCTGCCGGCGCCGGAGCCGTCGGCTCGGTTCGCCTCGACAGCGCGGCGGCGGTATCTCGAAGCGATCGAGGCGCGAGCTCGCCGTGAGGCGCTGACGGGCCTCGCGGCCGCGCTCGTGGGCCTGGCGGTGCTCGCCGCCCTGGTTGGGACGGTCTTCGAGCCGGTCACCGTCGTCGCGTGGCTTGCCGAGGCCGCAGCGGACCTCGCCAGGTGGACAACCGGCCTCGTCATCGTCTCCGCGCTGGTGCCGCCGCTCGTGTGGGTCTCGCTCTTCCTCGGCTCTGCCGCGACCACGCTCGTGCTGGCGTTCGCTGCGCGCGGGCGATTCACGGCGATGGCGAAATAAGCCGCCGGCCTGCTACGATGCGCGGCATGACGATCAAGGCACCGTGCGTTATCGGGGTGTTCGTGCTCGCCACGCTCGGCATCGGGGTGGCGTCGGCGCGCGCCGAGATTGCGCTCGACCTCTTCGGCGGTGTGTCGTTGACCGAGTCCACGAATATCGCCGTGGACGGCATCGACAACACCAATGTTTTCCTCAAAGGCGTGCTCTCCGACGTCAAGATGGACCCCGGCTTCACCGTCGGCCTGCGGGTCGGCTACTGGTTCGAGTCTCTCCCGTTCCTCGGGCTCGGCGTCGACGGGTTCTTCTTCACGCTTCCGATTCCGACGCAGACCGTCGACAGCACCGCCAACGTTTCAGGGAGCATCCGCGGCAGGCCGATCTCGACCACGGGCTCGGGACAGGTCAGGCTCCCTTCCATCGAGCTTCCGTTTGCGGGATTCTCGCCTCAGCTCATGCTGCGGTGGCCGTTGTTTACGAGCAATGAAATGCCCGCAGGGCGGCTGCAGCCCTACGCCGGCTTCGGCCCCGCATGGGCGGTCAGCATCGACAGGGACGAGGTGGTACTCGTCCCTGGCGGCCTCGTTCGCGGCGGTCTGGCGTTCCAGGTCTTCCGTCACCTCGCGCTGTTCGCGGAGTACCGCTACTCCTTCTTCCCAAACTTCGAGCTGACGGACAGCCACGGCTTGCATTTCCAGACCGACGTGAGAACTCATCACGTCGTCGGCGGACTCTCGATCAGGTTCTGAGCGCCGAAAGCGCGGGCGCCCTGAAATAAGCTGAGCGCTCGACCGTACTCCCTGGCGAAGGGAGATCCGAGATGAGCGCAACCAAGCTGATCGTCGTTTTCGCGGCCGCCCTGGTGCTCCTGCCGGCTGCCGGCTGGGCGGCAACGCCCGCCCCTACGAGGCTGGAGGGGCGACTTCCCGACAACGCGCCCGCCGTCTCCATCGACCAGACGCGCGGCACGGTTCTCGACGCCCTGAGCGCGATTGCCAGGCAGACGGGCTTCACGCTCGTGGTCACGGCGCCCGAGAGCGCGACCAGTCGTCCGCTCGTACTCCAGGTCTCCAAGCGTCCCGCCGGCGAGGTTCTCGACCTCGTGCTCGAGGCCGGCGCGCTTCGCGCCACGTTTGCCGACGGCGTGCTGCGCGTGCGGTCAGACGCCGGCGTGGCCGGCGATTCCTGGCGCGACCGGCGGCGTGAGCGGCGCGGCCGCCACGGCTCGGAGCGCGTGAGGTTTGGTGAATCGATCACCGTCGGGGCGGACGAGACGCTCGACAAGGCCGTGGCGATCGGCGGCTCCGTGACGATCGCCGGCCACGTTCGTCGAGACGCCGTCGCGATCGGCGGCTCCGTGACCTTGCTGCCCGGCGCGCGGGTCGAGGGCGACGCGGTCGCGATCGGCGGAACCGTGTCCGTCCCGGACGGCGCCACGCTCGAGGGCGACAACGTGAGCCTCGGCGGGCCGATCCCCACGATGGCCGGCTCGGTCGCTAGCTGGGTGGCCGGCGGGCGACCGCGCCTGCGCGGGATGTTCGGCGTTGCCGCACGCGCGACGCGCGCGATCCTGCTCTACGTCGTCGCGCTCGTCGTCGCGCTCGCGTTTCCCGCGGCCCTGGCGCGGACGCGGCAGTATCTCGTCGAGCGGCCCGGGCTCTCGGCGCTGGGCGGCCTCGCAATCGTCCTGGGATTCGTCCCGCTCTGCGTGCTTCTGGCCGTGACGATCATCGGGATCCCGCTGATCCCGGTGGCGGCGATGATCCTCGCCGCCTTGCTCATGTTCGGCTTCACGGTGTCGGCCAGCTGGCTCGGCGCCAGGCTGCCGGTCGGTGGGGACGAAAAGACGGCCGTGAAGTCCGTGGCGCTCGGAGGCGCTCTGTTCGCCGTCGTCGGCCTGATCCCCTGGCTCGGTACGACGGCGCTCATCCTCACCGCAGCGATCTCGGCCGGCGCGGCTCTGCTCTCGCGCTTCGGCCGCAGGCCGGCGGCGGTGACGGTGTAGGCGAGCCGCGGGGCCGTTTCCCGGCCGACGACACGAGGTGGGCTGGTGCTACAATCCGCCCACTCTCGAGTCTTCCAGGCAAGGAGACGGCCCATGCCCAGAGTCCTCCGACTGATCGCGGTCATCGCGCTGCTGGCCTCGCCGCTCGGCGCGTCGGTTCAAGTGGCCCATGCCGACCTGAACGACGTGGCGAAAGCGCTGGGTGCGTCGTCGGTGAAGTCGATCCAGTACTCGGGGACCGGCGGCGTCTACGCGGTCGGCCAGAGTACGGTCCCCGGCCTGCCGTGGCCCGAGTACAACGTCAAGAGCCACACGCGCTCGGTGAACTACGACACCGCCTCACTCAGGGACGAGCAAGTGCGCACGCAGGCGTACGATCCGCCTCGCTCCGGGGGCGCGCAGCCGATTCGCGGCGAGCAGCGGCTGAATCTGCTCGTGAGCGGCGATGTCGCGTGGAACGTGGTGGGTGAGCAGCCGGTGTCGGCGCCGATCGCGCTGGCCGACCGGCAGTTCCAGCTGTGGGCGACTCCGCACGGCGTCGTGAAGGCCGCGATAGCCCGCAACGCCACCATGCAGGGCAACACGATCGCGTTCAGCGTTCCCGGCCGCTTCAACCTGAAGGCGACCGTGGGCGCGGGCAACCTGATCCAGCGCGTCGAAGGCGTCCTGCCGAACGCGGTTGTCGGCGACATCCCGATCGTCATCGACTACTGGGACTATCGCAGCTTCGGCGGCGTGATGTTCCCGACGCGAATCCGCGAGATGACCGGCGGCTTCCCGACGCTCGAGCTCCTGGTGACCGACGTGCGCCCGAACGCCGCCGTCGACATCCAGGTGCCCGACGCCGTCCGCCAGAATCCCAATCCCTACGCGGCCGTCACGACCGCGAAAGTAGCCGACGGCGTCTGGTACCTGACGGGCGGCTCGCACCACAGCGTTGTCGTCGAGATGAAGGACTACACGATCGTCGTCGAGGCGCCGCTCATTGAGGCGCGCTCGGTCGCCGTCATCGCCGAGGCCCGCAAGCTGCTCCCGAACAAGCCGATTCGCTACGTGATCAACAGCCATCACCATTTCGACCACGCCGGCGGCCTGAGAGCCTTCGTCGCCGAAGGCGTGACCGTCATCACGCAGGACGTGAACCGCGCGTTTCTCGAGCAGGCGCTCGGCGCGCCCGCGACCGTGCGCCCGGACTTGCAGGCGAAGTCGGGGCGCAAGCCGACGGTCGAAGGCGTTCTCGACCAGCGCACGCTCACCGACGGGACGCGGACCGTGGAGATCTACCGCATCCAGGGCATCCTGCACCACGATGGGATGCTGATGGTGTACCTGCCGAAGGAGAAGCTCCTGAGCCAGGCGGACGCCTACACGCCGGCGCCGCCCAACACGCAGCCGCCGATGCCGCCGAGCCCGTACAACGTCGCACTCGCCGAGAACATCACCAGGCTGAAGCTCGACGTCGGCGACATGCTGCCCTTGCACGGCCGTCTCGTGCCGGTTTCGGAGCTCTATCGCGCCATCGGCAGGACGCCCTAGTCCCTGGCGCAGGAGGCTCGCCATGTTTGATTTGCTGCTGAAGGGCGGCTCGGTGCTCGATCCCGCGCAGGACCTACGCGGCGCGCTGGACGTGGCCGTGCAAGACGGAAGGATCGCGAGCGTCGCGGCGAATATCCCGGCGTCCGAGGCCAAGCGCGTGATTCACGTGCCCGGCAAGACCGTCACGCCCGGGCTCATCGACCTGCACACCCATGTCTTCGACGGCGTGGCCGCGAACGGCGTGCACCCGGACATCGCGGGCGTCCACGCGGGCGTCACGACGGTCGTCGACGCCGGGAGCTCGGGCTGCGCGACCTTCAGCGCGTTCCCGCGCCACATCCTGCCCAAGTGCGAGACCGAGGTGATCCCGCTCCTGCACATCTGCCAGACCGGGCTCGCGACGAACCCCGACATCATCGCCGAGAGCAGCATCGACTTCGACGGCACATTGAAGGTCGCTCGCGAGAACAAGGGGCTGATCAAGGGCATCAAGGCCCGGATGGTCTCGCCGGCGCTCGAGATCTTCGGGATGGAGATGCCGCGACTGGCCAAGCGCGCGGCGCGCGAGAGCGGCGTGCCGCTGATGGTCCACATCGGCGACACGACCAAGCGCTACGATCCCAACGTGGTCCGCGAGCTGCTGCCGCTGCTCGAGCCGGGCGACATCGTCACCCATCTCTTCACGGCCAACCCCGGCGGCGTGCTCGACACCAACGGCAAGCTCGTGCCGGAGGCCAAAGAGCTCGCCGCCCGCGGCGTCTGGCTCGACACCGCCCACGGTCGCATGAACTTCGGCTTCAACGTCGGCCGCCGCGTGCTCGACCAGGGGCTGACCCCGCACTGCATCAGCACCGACCTGACGATTCCCGGGCGCGCCAACACCGTGCACAGCATGGTCGAGATCATGGCACGCTTCCTCGGCATGGGCTTCACGCTCGAGCAGGTGATCGCGATGTCCACGGTGAACCCGGCGCGCGCGATCGGCGAGGCTCATCGCCTCGGCAGTCTTGCCGTCGGACGCCAGGCCGACATCTCCGTGCTCGAGGTCCGCGACGGGCGCTGGGTGGTCTACGACACCCTGCGCGACTCGATGAAGATCGACAAGACGGTCGTGCCCGTGCTCACCGTGAAGCGCGGGCGGGTGTTCGAGCCCGAGTGGGGCCCGCATCCCTGGGGCTGGGAGCCGGAGCGCGTAGGCTAGGTATGCAGTTCGGCCTGATGCTCCGGGCGCAGTTCCCGGAGGGCGACGACATGTCCGCGCGCTTCCACGAGCTCCTGGAGCAGGCGCGGCTCGCCGACGCGCTCGGCTTCGACTCGATCACGAAGGGCATGCACTACAGCAGCCCGCCCTGGCAGAGCCTGCAGCAGCTGCCCTTCCTCTCGCGCGTGATGGCCGAGGCGCCGCGTTTGCGGCTCAACTTCGGCCTGATCTTGCTCTCGCTCCACAAGCCGCTCGACGTCGCGGAGCAGATCGCGACCGTGGACGTGATGAGCGGCGGCAAGGTGATCTTCGGCGTGGCGCTCGGCTATCGCGACGTCGAGTTCCTGGCCTTCGGCACCACGCAGAAGGAGCGCGTGCGGCGCTTCGAGGAGAACCTCGAAGCCGTCCGGCGGCTGTGGACCGAGGACGCGGTCGACATGGTGGCCTCGCACTTCACCTTGAAGGGCGCCTCGGCCTCGCCCCGGCCGCTCCAGAAGCCGCATCCGCCGATCTGGATCGGCGCCAACGCCGATCCGGCGATCCGGCGCGCGGCGCGTCTGGGCGACTGCTGGTACGTCAACCCGCACAACCGCATCGAGACCATCGTGCGCCAGGTCGACCTCTACCGGCGCGCGCTCGACGAGTACGGCAAGCCGTTCCCGGCCGAGTTCCCGGCCCGGCGCGAGGTGTTCGTCGCGCGCTCGCGGCGCGAGGCGATCCGACTCTGCGCGCCATTTCTATCGGCAAAGTATGAGGCCTATCACGCGTGGGGCCAGGACCGGGCGATGCCCGAGGGCGACAACGACCTCGGCGGCGATTTCGACGAGCTGGTTCGCGATCGCTTCATCATCGGCTCGCCCGACGAGGTCGCCGAGCAGATGCTGGCGCTCCACCGGGCGACCGGCATCAACCATCTGATCATGAGCGTGCAGTGGCCGGGCATGCCGCAGAGCCTGGCGCTCGACGAGCTTCACATGCTGGCCGCAGAGGTGTTCCCGAGAGTGCGACAGGGCTGGCCGGTCACGCCGCGCTAGCCGCGAAGGAGACGCGATGCCCAAGAAAGAGATCGTTCAGGTCAACCCGGCGGCGCCCAACCCCAACCTGTCGCCGGCCACCAAGTTCGGCAACCTCGTGTTCGTCGCGGGCCAGACCGGCCGCCATCCGGTCACGGGCGAAGTCGGCAAGGACATCCGCGAGCAGACCCGCAACGTGCTCGAGCGGATCAAGCAAATCCTGACCGCCGCCGGCACGTCGATGGACAACGTGCTCACCGCGACGACCTATGTCACCAGGCGGGACGACGTGCCGGCCTACAACGAGGAGTACGCGAAGTACTTCCCGACCAACAAGCCGGCGCGCACGACCGTGACGGTGGCGTCGCTGAACTCGCCCGAGCTGGTCATCGAGATCACCGTCACGGCCTGCATTCCGAGCTGACGCACGGCGGCGGCGCCGCCGGCCCGGCTCAGCGGGTCGCGCGGCGCTGCCAGGCCAGGGCGAGCGCCTCGCGGTCGAGCTTGCCGTTCGCGTTCTTCGGGATCGCGTCCACGATCACGACCGCCGCGGGCACCTTGAACGCCACGAGCTTCGCGCGGCAGTGCTCGAGCAGCGCCGCTTCGGCGGCGCCGCGTCCGGGGCGCAGCGCCACGAATCCGACCGGAACCTCGCCGTAGATGTCGTCGCGCACGCTCAGGGTGCCGGCGTCGGCCACGTCCGCGTGCTCGAGCAGGCAATTCGTGATCTCGAGCGAGGCGATGTTGACGCCGCCCTTGATGATGATGTCCTTCTTGCGGCCCGTGATGTAGACGTAGCCGTCCTCATCGCGCCGCGCGAGATCGCCGTTGCGGAAACCTTCCTGAGATATCGGGACGAGCTTGTCCGGCCCCTGCCAGTAGGCGGAGGCGAGCTGGCGTCCGCTGACGACCATCTCGCCCTCCTGGCCCGGCGGCAGCTCGCGGCCGGCGTCGTCGAGGATGCGCACGCGCATGTTGAGCGTGGGCCGGCCGATCGAGCCGAGCTTTCTCTGTCCGGGATGGTTGCCGCACATGAAGCCGGTCTCGGTGCCGCCGGCGAGCTGCACGATCTGGATGCCGTAGGTCTTCTCGAACTCGAGGTGCTTCTCGACCGAGAGCGGCGCGGTCGACGAGGTCATGAAGCGGAGCGCCGGCAGATCGGACTTCGTGATGGCGACCGGGCGCGCCAGTAGCATGTTGATCACGGTCGGGATGCCGACGCAGACGGTGACGCGATGGTCGCGCAGCCAGTCGAAGAGGCGCGCCTGCGAGAACTTGCGCGCGAGCACGAGCGTGGCGCCGGTGAGCATTGTCGGCCCGATCGAGAGGATCTGCGGCGAGGACCAGCTGAAGTGGCGATAGTCGAGGATCGTGTCGGCTTCGCCGATCTCGAGCCGGTCGACGGGCGACTCGCACATGGCGTAGTACGCCTCGTGGGTCCAGATCGCGCCCTTGGGCGCGTCGGTGGTGCCGGAGGTGTAGTTGATCAGCGACCAGTCCGACCGCGCCGGTCGAGCCGCGACGGGCGCGTCGGACGCCGCCGCGAGATGGCCGAACAGATCGTCGGCCCCGGCGCCCGGCGCGTTCCAGGCCCCGAACGAGAACCACGGCGCGCCGCCCGTGCCGAGCGCGCGCGGATCGCTCGCGAGCTCGCGGCTCCAGAAGATCGCTTTCGGCGCGACGTCGTGCAGGATCTGGCTCACGTGCTTTTCGCGGATCTCGACGTTGATCGGGTTCACGATCACGCCGGCGCGCAGCGCGCCCCAGAAGACAACCAGCGGCTCGATCCCGTTGTCGGCCAGCACCGAGATGCGATCGCCGTGGCGGATGTTCTCGGCGGCCAGGAAGTTGGCGAAGCGCCGGGTCAGCGCCTCGAGCTCCCCGAACGTGATGCGCGATCCCTGATCCGGGCTTTCGACGAAGATCTTGTCCGCGCGCCGGCGGGCGTGCTCCTCGAGCAGCGTGTTGACGTCGACAAACGCGCTCGACCCCTGCGCACTCATCGCGGCCGATACTGCGCCGGCGCCCGCGCCCACGTCAAGTGCGCGACCGATCGTTCGTCGCGGCTCTAGCGGAGGGCCCGAAGGCGGCGCGACGTCATGAGGACCAGCGCGTTGCTGGAAACCAGGATGCCGCCGACCAGCACCGCGAAGCGCGCGTCGACGGCGGCCGCGAGGGCGCCGGCCACGAGCCCGCCGAGCGGCAGCAGGTTCCAGCAGAGCGAGTAGAGGCTGAGCACGCGGCCGCGCAGATGGTCCGGCACGGTCTGCTGGATGATCGTCGTCACGTGCGTGAGGTAGAACGTGCTGCAGAAGCCGGTCAGCGCCAGGGTCGGGATCCCGACCGCCATCCCGGGCGATCGCGAGAACATCATCAGCGCCACGCCCATGCACGTGGCCGCCCACAGCATCACGATGCCCGGGCGCAGGATCCGCTGCGCGGCGGTCGCGATGATCAAGGTGCCCAGCATCGAGCCGGCGCCGTGCGCGGCGCTCAAGAGCCCGTAGCCCGTCGAGCCCATCCCGAAATAGCTATCGGCGTAGACCGGCAGCAAGGTGATGTACGAGAGGCCGAACAGCGCGTTGAACAGGGCCAGGCTGATCAGGCTCGCGAACACGAAGTTGTGGCCGACGAAGCTCAGCCCCTCGAAGAGCTGCGTGAGCACGCGGCGCCCGTCGGCGGGCTTGATCTCCTCGCGCACGTCGAGGCGGCTGTAGAGGGCCAGTGCTATGCACGAGGCGATCGCCGCCAGCCCGAAGCCGACCGTGCCGCCGAAGGCGGCGATCAGGATGCCGGTGACCGACGGGCCGATCATGCGGCCGGCCTGCCACGGAATCGAGCCGAGCGCGATCGCGTTGCGCAGGCGCTCGCGGTCGATCAGTTGCGGCACGAGCGACATGCGGCTCGGCTCGTCGAAGGCGCGGAAGGTGCTGCTGAGCGCGGCGAGCACGAGCAGGTGCGGCACGCGGGCGAGCCCGAGCACGATCAGCAGGAAGGCGAGGATCAGGGTCGCCGACGTCAAGGTGGTCGTGATGAGCAGCAGGCGCCGGCGGTTGGTGCGGTCCGCGAGCACGCCGGCCAGCAGCTGAAAGAACACCAGCGGCGCGCCCTGCGCCAGCCCGAGATAGCCGAGATGGAGCGGGTCGCGCGTGAGCTCCCACGTCATCCAGGCGAAGGTGACGTATTCCGCCCGGTGGCCGAGGACGTAAAAGACCAGCCCCGACCAGTACAGACAATAGTTTCGCGCCTTGAGGGCGGCGAAAGTGGACGGCCGCGCCGTTGCGGCCGGGCTCGCCGGGCGAGCCTCTAGTCGGTGAGCGATCTGAAGATCTCCACCTCGGCGGCGCCCTCGGTCAGTCCTTCCTTCTCTCGCCGCTCGCGGTACGCGGCCAGATGCGGCGCCTTTCGGTGGAGGTCGAAGGCGGCGTCGTCCTTGTACTGCTCGTAGAAGACGAAGACGTCGGGATCTTTCGTCGAGCGGTGCGGGCGGTACACGAGACAGCCGGGCTCGGCCTTCATCACCGCCGCGACCTGCTCCTTGAGGAGCGCCGCGAGCGCGTCGCCCTTGCCCTTTGCCGCCCGGATCTTCGCAACCACCGTGAGCACGTTAGCCATCAGCCTCTCCTTGAATGAGTGAAGCCTGCCGCGCGATGACGCGCGCGAACGAGGCTAGGCCAACTTGGAGGAGTCGTCAAGCGCCGGCGGCTCGACGATGTAGAGAGCACATGATCTGTCCGCTTTTCGTAGCAAGTGATCTGTCCGCTAAGCGAGCCCTGGCGAGTCAGAGTGTTGGCTGGGAGGGCCAGCATGCTCTATCCGCCGGTGGCCCTGGAGCGGGCCATGACGATTCGAGAGGTGGTACTGCGGGCGATGAGCGGAGAGATCACCTGGATCCAGGCGGCGGAGATCATCGGCTGTACGCCGCGCAGTTTGCGGCGCTGGCGGGGGCGCTTTGCGCGTGATGGCTACTTTGGCCTGCTCGACCGTCGGCGCGGTCGGCCCTCGCCGCGGCGGGCGCCGTTCGCCGAAGTCCAGCGCTTCTTGCAACTGTATCGCGAGCAGTACGCGGGCTTCAACGCGCGGCACTTCTACCAGATCGCGCGCCGTGAGCACGGGGTCACGCTGTCCTACACGTACGTGAAGACGGCCCTGCAGAAAGCCGGGTTGTTGCCAAAGCACCGGGCGCGCGGGCGCCACCGACGGCGGCGCGTCCCGCGGCCGTGCTGGGGGGAGCTGGTACACCTGGACGGCAGTCGCCATCGCTGGCTCGCGTTAGTCCCCGACCAGTGGCAGACCTTGATCGTGGCGGTGGACGACGCCACCAAGCGCGTGCTGTATGCGCAATTGGTCGAGGGCGGCGAAAGTGTCGAGGTGATCATGAGCGCCCTGCGCGTGATTGTGGAGCGACACGGCATCCCGGGGGCGCTGTACACCGATCGCGCGAGCTGGGCGGTGCGCACGCCGACCTCCGGCACCGCGCCGGATCGGGAGAAAGTGACGCAGGTCGGCCGCGCGCTGGCGCGGCTCGGGATTGAGCACATCGTGAGTTTCTCGCCCCAGGCGCGGGGACGAAGTGAGCGGATGAATCGGACACTGCAGGGGCGGCTCGTGAACGAACTGCGGGTGGCCCAGATCCGCACCCTGGAGGCGGCCAATCGTTATCTGCGCCAGCGTTTCATCCCCACGTGAACGCGACGTTCGGCCGGGCGCCGACCGATCCGGCCTCCGCGTTCGTGCCGCTGGGCCGGGTGGACCTCGAGCAGATTCTCTGTCACGAAGAGGCCCGCACGGTGGCGCGCGACAACACCGTCGTCTTTGGTCGCGTGGTCTTACAGATCGACAAGCAGCGCGGGCGCCGCAGCTGTGCGGGCCTGCCGGTGCTCGTGCGGCGCCATCTTGATGGCCGGCACTCGATCTGGTGGGGTCCGCGTTGCTTGGGCCGGTACACCGCCACCGGGCGCCCGCTCATCACGCGAGCCGCCTGACCGGTCCTTTCACTGAAAGCGGACAGATCACTTGTCAAAATCGGCCGGACAGATTACTTGTCAGCGACAGCGCTCCCGCTCAGGAGGAACTCGCGCGATGCCCTACTTCGGGCAGCCGCTCAAGCGGACCGAAGATCCCAAGCTCGTCACCGGTCGCGGACAGTACGTCGAAGACATCAAGCTCCCGGGGCTGGCGCACCTGGTCTTCCTGCGCAGTCCGCATGCTCACGCCCGGGTGACGCGCGTTCGGACCGACGCGGCGCGGACGGCGCCGGGCGTCGTGCGCGTGGTCACGGCCGCTGAGCTCGGCTCGTTAGGGCCGCTCTCGTTCATGGCGACGATTCCCGGGCTGAAGCAAGCCCCCTGCCCGTACCTCGCGCGCGACGTCGTCGACGTGACCGGTGTGCCTGTCGCCGCGGTCGTCGCCGAGAGTGCCGTGCTGGCCCGCGACGCCGCCGAGCTGATCGAGGTCGACTACGAGCCGCTGCCGCCGATCGCCGATCCCGAGCGGGGCCTGGAGCCGGGCGCCGCGCTCGCCCACGCCGAGCTCGGGACCAACCAGGCGTTCAGCTGGCCGCTCAAGGGTGGCGACGTCGAAGGCGCGTTCGGCACGGCGGCGCACGTCGTGAAAGTACGCCTGGATCACAACCGCCTTGCCGGCGCGCCGATGGAGCCGCGCGCGGTGCTGGCGCGCTACGACGCCGGCAGCGACGAGCTCACGGTGTGGCTGACCACGCAGAACCCGTTTCTCTCCCGCGCTGATCTCGCCTCGGTTCTCGGCTTCCCCGAGCACAAGCTGCGCATGATCGCCCCCGACGTCGGTGGCGGCTTCGGCGTCAAGGGTCCGCTCTATCGCGAGGAGATCGTGGCGGCAAAGCTGGCACTCGAGATCGGCCGGCCGATCCGCTGGGTATCGACGCGCACGGAAGACCTGCTCACGACGATCCAGGCGCGGGCGGCGGTGTCGGAGGCCGAAGCCGCCGTGACCGCGGACGGCGAGGTCGTCGGGCTCAAGGCCAGGGCGGTCTTCGATCTCGGCGCGCATCTGCTCTCACTGTCGCTGGTGCCGCCGATGTCCGCCTCGACCCACATCTTCGGCCCCTACCGGATCCAGAACGCCGAGCTCCTGAGCCTCGGCGTCTACACGAATACCGCGCCGACCGGCCCCTATCGTGGCTCGGGCCGGCCAGTCGGCGTGTATTTGATCGAGCGCCTCATGGACGAAGCCGCGCGCGCTACAAGGCTCGATCCCGTCGAGATCCGCCGGCGCAACTTCATTCCACCCGGCGCGTTCCCTCACCGCACGCCGTTCGGGCCGGCCTACGACTCCGGCGAGTACGCCCGCGCGCTCGATCGGGTCGTCGAGCTCGCCGACTACTCGGGGCTTCGCCGCGAGCAAGTGGCGGCGCGCGGGCGCGGCCAGATCATGGGCATCGGCGTCGCTTCGTACGTCGAATCCACGAACGTGCTCGGCTGGGAGAGCGGGCTCGTTCGTGTCGAGCGAAGCGGCAAGATCACGGCCATCACCGGATCGAGCCCTCACGGGCAAGGCCACGAGACCACGTTCGCTCAGGTCATCGCGGACCATCTGGGCGTCGCGTGGGAGGACGTCGTGGTTCGCCACGGCGACACGCTCGGCGCCCCGCAAGCGATCGGCACGTTCGGCAGCCGGAGCGCCGGGCTCGGCGGCAACGCGCTCGCTCAGGCCGCGGCGCAGGTTCGCGAGAAGGGCCGGCGGCTCGCGGCGCGGCTTCTCGAGGCGAGCCCCGAAGACTTGCAGGTCGTGCGCGGCGGCTTTCAGGTGAAGGGCGTGCCCGAAAAGCTCGTCGGCTGGGATCGAGTCGGCGAATTTGCTCACCGCGGGATGGGGCTCCCGCCTCAGGAGACGCCGGGCCTCGAGGCGACGGTCTTCTTCCGCCAGGATCAGCCGTCGTGGAGCTTCGGCGCGGGCCTGGCGGTCGTCAGCATCGCGCGCGAGACGGGTCAGGTCCGGCTCGAGCGCTTCGTCGCCGTCGACGACTGCGGCAACGCGATCAACCCGCTCTTGATCGACGGACAGATCGTCGGCGGTTTCGCGCAGGGAATGGGCCAGGCTCTGCTCGAGCGCATCGTGTACGGCGAGGACGGTCAGCTGCTCACCGGCACGTTCATGGAATACGCGATTCCGCGCGCTGACGACATGCCCGAGCTGATCGTCGACCGCACCGTCACGCCGTCGCCGCTCAATCCATTGGGCGTCAAGGGCGTGGGCGAAGGCAGCGCGTGTGTCGCTCCGCCCGCGATCGTGAACGCGGTCGTCGACGCGCTGTCGCCCTTCGGCGTACGCCACATCGACATCCCGCTGACGTCAGAAAAGATCTGGCGCGCGCTCAACGCCGCCCGCTAGCCGGGCGTGAATAGTCCCGCGACTAGCGGCCCGGCGGGATGATCGGGAGCAGCACGTAGGACTGGCGGCCCGGGCCGCAGTGGATCGTGACTTTTTTGCCGAAGATTTCGGCCGGCCGATCGCGCGGGTCGTTGTGCTGGAAAGGTCCGACGCCGGTGAAGACCGCGCCCAGGGTACCGAGGCCGGACGACGGGCCGCCGGGATATTCGTAGTCGCGACCGCGGACGGTGAGCGCGATGCGATAGCCCGCGGGGACGACGATCGACGTCGGCCAGATCTCGATGTCGAGCTCGTAGAGCTTGCCGGGCGCGAGTGGCTGCTTCTCGTCGTGCGTGTGGTACGGGCGATACGGAAGCGAGAGCTTGGGATCGAGCTTCCGGTGCGAGGCGCGAAGCCAGCCCTGAGCGATCGGCGTGTGCGGATCGAGGGCGCCCTGGAAGACGACTTCTTTCATGTTCGGCGTCAGCACGCGCACGATCAGGAACAGATCGGCGTCGACCGTCTCTGACGAGACGTGGAGCTTCGCCGCGATCGGCCCGGTGATCTCGGTCTCCTTTGGAAGCGGCGCCGTGAGGAATGTGACGCCCTCGCCGAGACCGCCGTAGCTGGCGGCGCCGCGGCGCGCGACGGGCGCGCGGCTCAGGCTCTGATCGGCGGGATTGAGATAGAGCTTGGTCCAGCGCGTGCGCGCCAGCGGCCATTCCTTCTCGCTGCGCTCGACGAACTTCTCGCCGGGATGGCGCACCTGCAGGACGACCTTCGGCTGCTTCGTCCAGCCGGTGTCCTCGTCTTTCAAGAAGTGGCCGAAGAACTTCTTTTGCAGGCCCACGCCGTAGTCCGTGTAGAAGTGCGTCCAGTGCTCGATGCCGTGCACCTCGAGCCACTTCTGTTTGGCCGCCGAGCGGACGAACCCCTCGAAGTTGCCCCGCGGGTGTAGTCCCTGGCCGCCCCAGTTGGCCGCGGAGAAGAGCGGCACGGTCACCTTCGACCAATCGGGCATGCGGGAGCGCCAGTACTCGTCGCTCGCGAGCGGGTTCCGCCAGCAGTCCTCGTAGAAGTCTCGGCGGTTGCCGCCGAGCTCTTCTTCTGTGACGGTCGGCGGCCCGGAAACCCAGTCACCGTTCATGCGGCTTCGATAGCCCTTCGTGCCGCGCCCGTGCTGGACGCGGACGACCTGCGACGGAAACCACGCGCGCCCGAACGTGCACAGGATGCCGCCGTGGTGGCTGAGGTCGCGATAGTAGTCGGCGGCGCCCTCCCAGATGCAGATCGCCGAGAGGTGGGGCGGCTGGAGCGCCGCGACCTGCCACTGATTCATCGCGTAGTACGAGATGCCGTTGAGCCCGACCTTGCCGTTGCTCCACGGCTGTGCGGCCGCCCACTCGATGCAGTGGTAGAGGTCTTTGGCCTCCCGAGCCGACCAGAGATCGAGATGACCGGGCGAGCGGCCGGCGCCACGCGAGTCGATGCGCACGCACACGTAGCCGTCCGGTACCCACTTCTCGGGATCGACGACCTCCCAGTTCTGGTACTTGTTCGTCGAGCCCGCGGGGACATCCGGATGCTGGTCGACCATCCGCCGCCACTGATCGGTGTACAGATCTTCGAAGTGAAGCCACTTGCCGTACGGGCCATACGTGAGGATCACGGCGTACTTGCCCTCGGTCGGCGGGCGAAACACGTCGGCGCGGAGCACGAGGCCGTCGTCCACCTTGATCGGAACGTCCCAGTCGATCCGCATGCCGTCGCGGACTTCGCTCACGAAATCGGTCATCGCCGTTCCCCCGGTCCGAGCCAGTGCGCTGCGCGCGAAACGTCTAGCCCTTGCCGGGCCGGGCGCCGCCGAGATCGAGGACGAAGTCGAAGGTCGCGGCCTTGCCGCCGGCGGCATCGCTCACCTGCATCACGAGGTCGCGGCTGAAGATCGGATCCCGCGCGTTGACGGCCTCGCCGGGAAAGTAGAGCTGGGTCGTGAGCACCGGGCGGTTCGGCGCCTGGACCTTCACGTGAAAGTGGCGCGTGCGACCCGGGTAGATGCCGGGCACGATCGACTCGAGACGATAGCGGCCCTGGTCGTCCGTGAACTGATGACCGCGCAGACGATAGCCGCCCGTGTCGTAGTCGCCGCGCTCGTCGGCGTGCCAGACGTCGATCAGGGCCTTGGCGATCGGCTGGCAGGCCGTGGACAGGACCAGCCCCGTCACGACGATCCGCGGGCCGGCCATGCCCGACTCGACGAGCGACGCGCGTAGTGGCGAGTCCGGCTTGAAGTACGGACCCTCCGTCTGCCGCGCGGTCGGCGCCGCGGCGCCCGGGCAGGCCGGCGTGGGCTTGAGGGGCTGAGCCTGCGCGGCGCCGGAACCCGCAGCGAGCGCGGAGAGGCCGGCGGCCGTCTTCAGAAACTCGCGCCGTGAGGTGCTACCCATCGTCCTGATGCCTCCTGAGATCGATTTCCGACAACTACCCTAGGGACACCCGAGGATCTCTGTCAAACCCGCCAAAACCTGCTGGTCCCCACGCCGGGTCGGCGTTACGATTCCGACGAGGGCACGGAGGCCCGGGCATGAACATCTTCAAGGCGCTGGCGGTCAAGGACGTCGATACGGCGACGAAGGCCATTCCCCTGATCGACGTCGGCGCAGCGCTGCGCGGTGAGCCGGGCGCGATCGACACCGTGGCCGTCGAGATCCGGCGCGCCTGCGAGCGCGTGGGCTTCTTCTACCTGGCCGGCCACGGCGTGCCGCAGACCGTGATCGACGACGCCTTCGCGGCCTCGCGCGAATTCCATGCGATGCCGATCGAGCAGAAGCGCGCGCTGAAGATCAACGAGAACAACATCGGCTACATGGCGGTGAACGAGAGCATGCAGCGGCACTCGACCGTCCACAAGGCGACGCGGCCGAACTTCAACGAGAGCTTCTTCATCAGCCACGACCGGCCGGCCGACCATCCGGACGTCGCCGCGGGGACGCCGTTGCGCGGACGCAACCAGTGGCCCAGCGGCCACGAGCGCATGCGGGCGGCGATGGTCGCGTACTTCAAGACGCTCGAGCGGCTCGGCGAGCGGCTCCTGCCGATCCTGAGCCGCGCCCTCGGGATGCCGGCCGAGTACTTCACGAAGTTCTTCGAGAACGAGGCGCACATCAACCTGCGCTTCCTCCACTATCCGCCGCAGGAGACCGACGACGACGAGCAGTTCGGCCAGGGCCCGCACACCGACAACTCGTTCATCACGATGCTGGCGCGCGAGGACGTGCCGGGTCTGGCGGTGCGCCTGACGAACGGCGAGTGGATGGCGCCGCCCGTGATTCCCGGGACCTTCCTGGTGAATCTCGGCAACATCATGAAGCGGTGGTCGAACGACCGCTTCCTGTCGACGCCGCACGGCGTGCTGAACGACTCGGGGAAGGACCGGTACTCGATCGCGTTCTTCTACAGCCCGAACGTCGACGCCAGGATCGAGTGCGTGCCGACCTGCGTGAGCGCGGACAGCCCGGCGCGCTACCCGAGCGCCGTCTACCGCGACCTGGTGCTCGAGTTCTACAACGCGAACTACTTCCACCGGAAGGACTACGCGGGCGCGGCCGAGACGGCCGGGGCGGCCGGGACGGCTACTCGTCCCCGTTCTTGATCTGCTGGGCGAGGTAGTTGCCTTCACCCGTCTGCGCGATCAGGCTCATCTGCGCCTCGATCCAGTTCGCGTGGCCCTCCTCGGCCTCGAGGATGCTCTCGAGCAGCTCCCGGGTACCGTTGTCGCCGAGGCTGCGCGCCGTCTCGATGCCGGCGTTGAGCATGCGGATCGCCTCGCGCTCGACCTCGAGATCGAGGCGCAGCTGCTCGGGCACGGTCTCGCCGACGTTGACCTTGCCGAGCCGCTGCAGATTGGGCACGCCTTCGAGATAGAGGATGCGCTCGATCAGCTTGTCGGCGTGCTTCATCTCGCCGATTGACTCTTCACGGATCTTCTTCCACAGCCGCTCGTAACCCCAGTTTTCGCACATCCGGGCGTGGATGAAGTACTGATTGATCGCGGTCAGCTCGGCCGTGAGGACGTCGTTCAGGAGGGCGATAACCTGCTGGTGGCCTCGCATAGTTCGCCTCCGACCCCGAGAACGGAATGTGATGCGAGGTCACTATAGGCCGCGTTTTGGACTTCATCAAGCAGTGCATCGAGGATCGGCGTGCAGCCGCCGCAGTCGCTGCCAGCGCCGCAGAGGGCCGCCAGGCGGTCGCGCGTATCGCCGCCCCGCGCGATGGTCGCCCGGATCGCGTTTTCACCGAGTCCTCGGCACAGACAGACGATCATCGGACAGCCACTCCTCTGGCGCGGCGCGCCTTCACTTGTACCCCATGCGATCGGCCAGCCGCGTCGCCGCGGCCTGAAATTCGCCGGCGGCGGCCACGTTGATGTCGTCCTGCTTGAACTTGCCCCACTTGGCGACGATCGGGTTGACGCCCGCCTGCGGATTGGCCGGGTACTCGAAGGCCACGTCCGCGAACATCTGCTGGGCCTCGGGGCTCGACAGGAACTCGAGCAGCTTGACCGCGTTGGCGCGGTTCTTCGCGTTCGCGGTCACCCCGGCGCCCGACACATTCACGTGCGTGCCGGTCGTCTGCTGGTTGGCCCAGAACGGCAGCACCGGGAACGCCGTGTCCTTGGCGAGGATGCGCGCCAGGTAGTAGTGGTTCGTGAGGCCGACGTCGCATTGCCCGGCCGCGATCGACTCGAGGATCTTCGTGTCGCCGTTGATCAGGGTGGGCTGGTTGGCGACCCAGCCGCGCACGACGTCCTCGGTCTTCGGCTCGCCGCCGCGCTTGATCATCGTGGCCAGCAGCGACTGGTTATAGATGTAGCTGGACGTCCGCAGGCAGATCCGCCCCTTCCACTTCGGGTCGCCGAGCGCCTCGTAGGTCGAGAGCTCGGAGGGCTTGACCTTGGTCGAGTTGTACATGATCGTCCGGGCACGTACGGTGAGCCCGACCCAGCGGTTCTCGGGGTCGCGGAGGTTGGCCGGAATGTTGGCGGCGAGCTCAGGGGAATCGACCTTGGCCAGAAGCCCGGCGCGCGCGGCGTTCCACAGGTTGCCGGCGTCGACCGTCAGGAGCAGGTCGGCCGGGCTGCGCTCGCCTTCGGCCTTGAGCCGCTCGAACATCTCGCCGGTGCTGCCCGAGAGCATCTTGATCTGGATCCCGGTCTTCTTGGTGAA
>DATEMW010000346.1:0-2625 GCA_035275385.1 Candidatus Methylomirabilota bacterium
CGGTCTGTTCGTCGGCCCGGTGGTGCTCTCGGTGACGTACACGCTGCTCGTGGAGTGGGTGGGGCAGGGACAGGCGCAGGTTCGGTCGGAAGAGCCCGCGGCGCTGGAGGCCGAGCGCGTCGTCAGCTCGTAGGCGTCGGGCTTACGAGCGGGGCGAGCCGTGCCCGTGACAGAAGGTGCACGGTGAAGTCGGGTGCCATGCGTCTAGCTCGGAAAGAATCGCGCCGCGGTGAAGTTCAAGATCCGGTCCAGGCCCGCCTGCGGAAACTTCTGTTTCATGGCGGCGACGAGCTCGCGCGCGTTGTGGGACGCCGCCAGGGCCACCTCGAATTCCGCGAGATACGCCTTGTTGAAGGCGAGCACGTCGGGACTGTCCGGAAGGGCAGGGTCGTTCTTGTGGCCGGCCACAACGATGCGAGGCTTGCGCGCCTCGATGGAGCGCAGGGTCTCGATCCACGCCTTCCGGGACTGCGCATCGGTCGCCCGGAGCGAGAGGTGCACCTGATTGAACGCGATGTCGCCGACGATCGCGGCGGCCAGGGACGGCACCCAGACGATGTTGTTGTGCGGACCCGGGCCGACGTCGCCCTGCAGGCCGGCGAGGACGTCCACGGACTGACCGTCGACCGTGAAATGGGTGGACGGCCACGGCAGCGGAATCTGGATGTCTGCGGGAATGTCAGTCGCACCGAACCGCGCGCGGATCTGGGCAAGAGTGCCGGCCAGGTCGCGCTTGATGACCTCGACATCGGCGGCGCTCGCGAACACGGGTGTGCCGGGAAAGCGCTTGAGCAGCACCGAGGCGCCGTAGAAGTGATCGAAGTGCGGGTGCGTGACGATGATGGCCGTCAGGCGCCTGCCCTTCGCCGCGATGCGCGCCGCCAGCTTTTCGGCGTCGCTGGTCCGGAACTGGGTATCCACGAGGATGGCCTCGCGCTCGCCGTAGATCAGGGTCGAGGTCACGCCGAGGCCCTCGGTGTCGGCGGTGTAGATGTCGAGCGCGAGCGCGGCGGAGCCCGTGCCGGCCGTGCGGTGGCCACCGGAGGTACATGCCGCCGCAAGCGCGGCCACGGCGATGCCGCCGAGAATCCGAAGAGCCAGCACCTTGCGCCTGTTCGTCATGCACGCACCTTCCAGTCGTTGGTTTTCGAGCGACGCCGGCGGAGTGGAGCCGGCGCGGTCTCGAAGGCATAATCGGCCGCACGACCCGCGCGGACAATGGCTGAGAGGCGCGTTTTTATGTCAGATCGTCCGGACGAGAGCACATGAGCGACACCCTGAGTGAAGTGCTGGCGGTCACGCGTCTGAAGGGCACCGTCTACTTCTCCGCCGAGCTGCGCGCGCCGTGGGGCGTCGCGCTGCCGCAGCGGCCGCGAGCGCCCTTCTACGTGGTGACCCGGGGTCGATGCGAGATCACGCTCGACGGTGCTGCGTCAGGTGTCTGCCTCGGATCAGGCGACCTCGTCGTCTTGCCCGGCGGCTCGGCGCACGCGCTGGTATCGAGCGCTCGAGCTTCTGCGATTCCGCTCGAGCAGTTCGTGGCGCGCCATCCGATGGACGAGCGCGGTCAGCTGAAGGCGCTGAACGGAAAGGGGCCGACGACCTCGCTGATCGGTGGCTTCTTCGAGCTCGAGCGCGCCCCCGAGCCGCTCGTCACGGTGTTGCCGCCGATGATCCACCTGCGCGGCGACGCTCCGGAGGTGTCGGGATGGCTCGACCCGATCCTTCGATCGATCGCCGACGAGGCCGCACAGACGGCGCCGGGGCGTGCGGTGGTGCTGAACCGGCTGGCCGACGTGCTCTTCGTCAGGGTGGTGCGCGCGTACTTGCTGAAGATGTCCGCGCAGGCCGAAGCCGGACCGCCGAGCTGGTTGCGCGGCCTGACCGATCCGCGCATCGCGCGCGCCCTGGCGCAGATTCACCGCGCGCCGGAGCAGGCCTGGACGCTCGCCCAGCTCGCCTCCCGCGCGGCCATGTCGCGCACGGCGTTCGCCGAGCGTTTCCGCAGCCTCGTGGGCCAGGCGCCCGTGACCTATCTGGCGACCTGGCGGATGCAGAAGGCGGCCTACCTGCTCGAGATGCGAATCCTATCGATCGCGCAGGTCGCCGAGCGCGTGGGCTACGCCTCCGAGCTGGCCTTCGCCAAAGCGTTTCGTCGCCTCATCGGCATGCCGCCCGGTGCATACGCCCGGCGGCACCGACGCGGATGACTACCGCGCGGCCAGCGCGCGGTTCTCCAGCCGGCTCAGGAGCCGCACCACGGGCCACAGCATCACGAAGTAGATGATCGCCGCGACCACGATCGGGGTGGCGTTGTACGTGAGACTCTGCGCCTGGCGGGCCTGGTAGAGGAGCTCCGGCACCGCCACGACGCTGCCGAGCGCGGTGAGCTTCACGACCTCGAGCGTGTTGGAGAGCAGGTCCGGCAGCACGTTGCGCACGGCCTGCGGCAAGACGACGTAGGTCATCGCCTGCAGCCGCGACAGGCCGGTCGAGCGCGCGGCCTCGATCTGCCCGGTCGGCACCGAATCGATGCCGGCTCTCAAGATCTCGCCGTAGTAGGCGCCCGTGTTCAGGAAGAACGCGATCGCCACGCAGACGAACCCGCCGAGCTCGAGCCCCGCG
>DATEMW010000347.1:0-4131 GCA_035275385.1 Candidatus Methylomirabilota bacterium
ACGTTGGGCAGAATGTAGCGCGCCACGATCGAGAGATCGCGACCGCCGAGAGCCCGCGCGGCTTCCACGTAAAGCTGCTCCCGAGCCGAGAGCGCGCTGGCCCGGACCAGCCGAGCGTAGTTTGGCACCGCCGACAACCCCACCGCGATCATCACGTTGTTCAGTCCAGGGCTCAGCACGGTCACGATCGCCAGGGCGAGCAGGATGCCCGGGAACGCGAGCAGCACGTCGATCACCCGCATCATGAAGCCGTCGACCCGGCCGCCGTAGTAGCCCGAGAGCAGTCCGATCGGCGTGCCGATGCAGAGCGCGATCGACACCGCGATCAGCCCCACCGTCAGCGAGAGCCGGGCGCCGTGGAGCACGCGGCTCGCGACGTCACGGCCGTACTGGTCGCTGCCGAGCACGAAACGTGATCCCGGCGGCTCGAGCGCCTCGCGCGGGGCGGTCTTGATCGGATCCCGCGGGCTGAGCCACGGCGCCGCCAGCGCCATCGCCGCGAGCAGCGCCAGGATGACGAGCCCGACGACGGCGCCGCGCTGGCGGAGCAAGCGCCGGAGCGCGCCCGGCCGGCTAGCCGAATCGGATTCGCGGATCGACGAAGGCATAAGTGATGTCGACCAGGACGTTGATCATGACGTACGCCGTGGCCACGAACAGCACGGTGCCCTGCACGAGCGGGAAGTCTTTCGCGAGGATGCCTCCGACGATCAGCCGCCCGAGGCCGGGCCGGCTGAACACGGTCTCGACGATCACGGCGCCGGCCAGCAGGTTGCCGAACTGGAGCCCGAAGATCGTGATCACCGGGATGAGCGCGTTCTTCAGCGCGTGGCGGACGACGACCCCCCACCACGCCAGCCCCTTGGCGCGCGCGGTGCGCACGTAATCCTGCCCGAGCACCTCCAGCATGCTCGAGCGCGTGAGCCGCGCGATGATCGCCGAGGCGATCATCCCGAGCGTCACGCTCGGGAGCACCAGGTGCCACAGATCGCCACCGCCGGTGGCGGGGAACCAGCCGAGGTGCAGCGAGAACGTGAAGATCAGCAGGAGACCGAGCCAGAAGCTCGGCATCGACACGCCGAGCAGCGCCACGATCATCGAGCCCGCGTCGAGCCAGGAGTTGCGCAGGAGCGCCGCCATCAGCCCGAGCGGCACACCGATGGCGATGGCCACCGCCATGCTCGCCAGCGCCAGCTGCGCCGTGCTGCCGACGTTCTCGCCGATCTCGGTCGAGACGGCGCGCCGGCTCCGGATCGAGGTGCCGAGATCGCCGCGCAGTGCGTTGCCGACGAAGCGGCCGTACTGCTTCAGGATCGGCTCGTCCAGGTGGAGCTGGGCGCGCATCTGCTCGATCTGGGCCGGCGTGGTCACGAACTCGGCGAGCATCATCTTGACCGGATCGCCCGGGACCAGGAACAGCATGCTGAACACGGCGAGGGTGACCCCGAAGAGGACAGGGATCACCGCCAGCAGCCGCCGGGCGAGATACGTCAGCACGCCCTTGCGGTGCTCACCCTACTTGCGAATCGTGACGTCGCTCAGGACGGGATACGCGTTGAAGTTGTACTTCGCCCCTTGCACGTTGGCGCGAAACGCCCACACGGAGAGATCGTCGAGCAGCGGCACCGTGAGCGCCTCCTCGAGCGTCAGCTTCTCGATTGCGACGTAAATCGCCCGCCGCTTCGCCGGATCGAACTCGCGCCGACCCTGCTCGAGGAGCTGGTCGAGCTTCGCGTTCTTCACGCACGACCAGTTGAAGTTGCCGGCGACCATCGACGAATGGAACAGTGAGAAGAGGCCGTCGGGATCGATCGAGCGCAGGAACATGACGGGGCCGTGGGTCGCGCAGCGATAGTTGTCCTCGTACCACGGCGGCCGCGCCTGGGCCTTGAGCTTCACGGCGATGCCGACCTCGCGCAGCGAGGATTGGATCAGCTGCACGGCCGGCTCGGGTCCGCCGCCGTAGTCGATCGCGTTCAGGATGATCTCGAGCCGCTGGCCGCCCTTGGTCCTGATCCCGTCACTGCCCGGCTGCCAGCCGGCTTCGGTCAGGAGCGCTCCGGCCTTCGCGGCGTCGTACGAGTAGGCGGCCTGGCGCAGCGCAGGGTCGTCGAGCATGACGGCCGTCAGCGGGGCGAACGCCTTGAGCGCGATGCCCTTGGCGACCGTCGCCAGGATGGCCTCCTTGTCCACTGCGTGGTTGACCGCGCGACGCACACGCACGTCGTCGAACGGCGGCTTGGTCGTGTTGAGCAGCCAGATGCGCGGGGCGCCGGGCCACGGCGTCTTCTCGATTCGGAGGCTCGAGTTCCGCTCGAGCCGGGGCAGGGACTGGGCGGGGATCGCGTAGATCGCCTGGGTCTCGCCGCTCTCCAGGGTGGTCACGCGCGTGCCGGCCTCGGGGACGAACTTCCACACGATCGTGTCGAGCTGCGCCGGACCGCTGCGCTCGCTCCACGGCGCCTTCCGCGTGTAGGCCGGGTTCTTCACCATCGTCGCGTGGTCCTTGGCGACGTATTCCGTGATCATGAACGGCCCGGTGCCGACCGGATGCGTGTGTACCTTGTCGCCGGTCTCACGCACGGCCTTGGGCGACACGATCGAGAGCGGCCCCGACGCCGCCAGGTTCAGGAACGGCGCGAACGGGCTCTCGAAGTTCACCTGGATCGTGTACTCGTCGAGCAGCTTCGAGCCCGTGTAGGTCGTGAGCGCGGCGCGCGCGCCGCCCGCCTTGAACTTCGGATCGACGATGCGATCGAAGTTCGCCTTCACGGCCTCGGCGTTGAACGGCGTGCCGTCGTGGAACTTGACGTCGCGGCGAAGCTTGAACGTGACGCTCTTGCCATCTTTCGCGCTCTGCCACGATTCGGCGAGCCAGGGTGCCAGCTTTCCGTCGGGGCCCCGGTAGAGCAGGTTCTCGGTGACCGATCCGATGATCTGGTAGGTCACGGCCGAGGGCGACGCGTGGGGATCGAGCGTCGGCGGCTCCTGGTCGAGGGCGATCACGAGCGTGCCGCCCGACTGCGCGGGCGCATCGGACGGAACGGCCAAGATGAGTACAAGGCTCAGCAGAGCGGCGATGCCGAACACGACCGAGCGGAACGAGTATTCTGGGCGCATGATGGCGCCAATCCTGTCTTGCGAGCCCGGTCGGCGTCAAGCCCTGGTTCTCCTTGACGGCGCCTCTCTCCTCCGGGCAGCATTCCGGCGAGGGTGGGGACGTCCCTCGGAAAGGCGAGACGACGATGGACGAGCGAGTGCTCCGTGAATGCCTCGAGCGTGTTCAGCGCGGCTCGCTCAGCCGGCGAGATTTCACCCGCGGCCTGATCGCCCTCGGGCTCACCCCGCCGCTGATCGCCGAGATGCTGCGCTCGCACGGAATCGCCCAGGCGCAAACGAAGCGCGGCACGTTCACACCCGCCCGGCGCGGCGGGGGCGGCGATCTGAGGATGCTCTGGTGGCAAGCGCCGACCATCTTGAACCCCCACCTGGCGATCGGCGTGAAGGACGGCGACGGCTCGCGCCTGTTCTACGAGCCGCTCGTGTCGTTCGATCCCGACGGGAACATGGTTCCCAACCTGGCCGCCGAGGTACCGACCGTCCAGAACGGTGGCGTGACGCGTGACGGCCTGTCCGTCACGGTCAGGCTGAAGAAGGGCGTCCAGTGGCACGACGGCAAGCCGTTCACGGCCGACGACATCGTCTTCACGTGGGAGTACGCCGCCGATCCGGCGACCCTGGCGGTGTCCGCCGGGTCGTATCGCGACATCGCGCGCGTGGACAAGCTCGACCCGCACACGGTGAAGATCGTCTACAAGGCGCCGACCCCGTTCTGGGCTAACGCGTTCCGGGGCGTCATTCCGAAACACGTCTTCGAGCCGTTCAAGGGCGGCAAGTCGCGCGAGGCCCCCGCGAATCTCAAGCCGGTCGGCACCGGCCCCTACCGCATCGTCGACTTCAAGCCGGGAGACATCGTGCGCGCCGAGGTGCACCCGGCGTACCACGAGGCGAACTGGCCGTTCTTCGATCGCCTCGAGATGAAGGGCGGGGGCGATGCCGTCTCGGCGGCGCGCGCCGTGCTCCAGACCGGCGAGTACGACTTCGGCTGGAACATGCAGGTCGAGGACGACG
>DATEMW010000348.1:0-2853 GCA_035275385.1 Candidatus Methylomirabilota bacterium
GTCGACGCACCGGCGGTCGAGCGCGCGCGCCAGCTCCTCGACGCCGAGAGAACGCGCGTCGTGCACTCGGGCGAGCTCGAGTCGCTCACGGGGCTGACGCGCTACGACCTGGCGCGACAGTTCAGGATCGCGCTCGGGACGACCCCGCACCGCTATCTGCTCATGCGGCGCCTCGAGCTGGCGCGCGAGCTGATCCACGGCGGGCGGCCTCTGGTGGCAGTGGCCCTCGACACCGGCTTCGCCGATCAGGCGCACTTCACCCGCGCGTTCAGGTCGGCGTTCGGACTGACGCCGGCGCGGTACCGCGCCTTGAGGGCGGGTCCGCGGGAGCGCGGGTAGGGGATTAACGCGCCGTCCCATATGGTGGATAGTATGTCCACCATCATGGAAGCCGCAACCGCGTCCGACCTGAACGAGCGTATCGCCGAGCGCGTGCGCGAGCTGCGCGCCGGCCAGGGCCTCTCGCTCGACGCGCTCGCCACCAAGAGCGGCGTCAGCCGATCGATGATCTCGCTGATCGAGCGCGGCGAGAGCAGCCCGACCGCGGTGGTACTCGAGAAGCTGGCGGCCGGCCTTGGCGTCATGCTGGCCTCGCTCTTCGACGCGCCCGCCGCGCCCCAGCCGAGCGGCCCCGTCGCACGGCGCGAGGATCAGCCGCAATGGCGCGACCCGGCGTCGGGCTACGTCCGGCGCAACGTGTCGCCGGCGGGTGCGCCGCAGCCCATGCAGATCGTCGAGGTGCAGTTTCCGGCCGGAGCCCGCGTGGCGTTCGAGACCGGCGCGCGCGACACACGTGTGCACCAGCAGGTGTGGGTGCTCGAAGGCGCGATCGACGTCACCGTCGGAGCGGAGCGACATCGATTGCGGAAGGGGGATTGCCTCGCCATGCAGCTCGATCGGCCGACCATGTTCCACAACCCCACGCGCAAGCCGACGCGCTATGCCGTGGTGATCGCGACCGACGCGGCGGTGAGACGATGAGCGCGCCCGACTGGAAGCTCCGACGCGTGCGTGCGCTCGACGACGCGCCGATCGCCGGGTTGGCCGACGTCCTGATGGACTGCGTCGAGGGCGGCGCGTCGGTCAGTTTCATGCATCCGTTGCGTCGCGACCGCGCCGAGGCGTTCTGGCGCGGCGTCGCGCAGGGCGTGGCGGCCGGCGAGCGTGCGCTGGTCGTCGTCGAGGACGCCCACGGTGTGTGCGGCACCGTGCAGCTCATACTCGCGCAGCCCGAGAACCAGCCGCACCGCGCCGAGCTCGCGAAGATGCTGGTGCATCGACGCGCGCGCCGTCACGGGCTCGGCGCCGCGTTGATGCGAGAGGCCGAAGACATCGCGCGCGAACGCGGCAAGACCTTGCTGGTCCTCGACACCGCCTCCGCCGACGCCGAGCGCCTGTACGAGCGCATGGGCTGGGAGAAGGTCGGGGTGATCCCGGGCTACGCGCTCCTGCCGCAGGGCGGGCTCTGCCAGACGACGGTGTACTACCGCAACCTCGGCGAGACGCGATAGGCTCACGGCAGCAACGTCACTCGCCCGGTCGCGGAGGCAGCGATGCCGCTCTTCGCCGTGTTTCGTATGCGTGGTCCGGCCTGGCAGGATGCGCGCCCGCTCGAGGGCCAGTCGGACTGGGCCGGCCATGCCTCGTTCATGAACGCGCTTGCCGGCGAGGGCTTCGTTCGCCTCGGCGGCCCCCTCGAGGGCTCCGCTGACGTCCTGCTGATCGTGAGCGCCGCGTCGGCTGACGAGGTGCGGGCCCGCCTGGCGAAGGATCCCTGGGAGGGTACGGGCCTCCTGCGTACGGTCCGCATCGCGCCGTGGAACTTGCGGCTCGGCGCGCTCTGACTACGTGCAGGTGAGTACCGAGGAACAGCTTGCCGCGCTCCTGCTCGGCACGATGACGGTCCTGACTCTTCTCATTGCGTGGAGGTCGAGGGCGCTACGTACGGCATTTCCCGAGGCGCCGAAAGTCGACTGGCGGGCCGGCCGCGGCTGGCGGCACCCATTGGGCTGCGTCGTGTCTTGGGTGATCGCGATTCCGCTCGTCGCGCTGGTGCCATTCCTGGCGCTGGTGCCGTGCGCGACCTTTTTCATTCTCGCTACACAGAAATTCGGTCGTTCCGGCGCGCCCGATCGCCGCATCGCCGGCATCCTGCTACTCTGCTCGGGTGTCTGGCTGGCGTATTGGGGGTATGAAACGCAGCTACGTCAATGGATGGAAACCGTCAAAGGTCCGATCCGAGCCGATTTCATGATCACCGCGCCACTCCTCTATTACGTCAGCGCCGTCGGGCTGGCCCTCGATCCCCGTCCGCGAGCTGGCAGGTGAGCTGATGGATGCGCTGAGCCTCGTTCACACGCTGACCTTCGACGCCTTCGGCACGATCCTCGACCTCGGTGGTAGCCACGCCCCACGTCTCGCCGAATTCTTGAAGGCGAAGGGCTCGGCGATGACGGCCGCGGAGCTGTGGGCCCGGTGGCGCTATCGCCAGCGCATCGAGCAGTATCAGGACAATCAGTTCTACATCGGGCACGACGGCTATCTGGACTCGTCCCGCCGGGCGCTCATCTACACGCTGCGCGCGGCCAAGCTGGCGTTCGACGACGGCGACGTCGCGCGCGTTATGGACGGCTGGCAGGAGCTGAGCCCCTTCCCCGACGCGGTGCCAGGGCTCCGGCGTTTGCGGAGCCGGTTCAAGCTGGTGGTGCTCTCCAACGGCGAGCGCGACTTTCTCGCCCATCTGGTGAAGAACCGCATCCGGTACGACTTCGACGGCGTGATCTCGGTGCAGGACGTGGGCGTGTTCAAGCCGAGTCCTCAGGTGTATCGCTACGCGGCGCGCGTGCTGAAGGC
>DATEMW010000349.1:0-12641 GCA_035275385.1 Candidatus Methylomirabilota bacterium
CGTGTAGAGCAGGCCGTCGGACGAGAGCTGCCACGACTCGGCCGCGTCGCCCACGAACTTGCCGTCGGGCGTGATGTTGACGAGCCCGCACCCGACGTTCATCGCGACCCACATCATTTCGTAGCCGGGGGCCGTGTGGAAATCGAGGTTGGCGATCTCGTTGCCGTAGGACACCTTGAGGGTCCCGCCACGCTTGGGGGTCTGCGCCTCGCTCGCCGGTGCCGCGAACAGGCCGAGCAGCAGGCCGATTCCGATCGAGAGGCCGAGGAGCGGACGGATCGAACGCATGAGGATCCTCCTCCTCTAATTGTTTCGGCTATTTATCGAGCCAGACGGTGTCCCAGTGCACCTCGAACTCGGCGTTGTACACGTAGCCCTTCACGCGCGGCTGCGCGATCATGTAGAAGGGCGATCCCGAGATCGTGTTCCAGTACATCTTGTCGGCCATGTACTCCACGAGCTCCTTGCCGATCACCTTGCGCTTGGCGACGTCCATCTCGCGGGCATAGCGCGCGTAGTAGTCGTCGACCTTGGTATCGGTGTGCCGCGCGTGGCTCCACGCCGACGAGTTTCTCGACACGTACGCGGTCGAGAGAAACGCGTTGCTATCGATGGTGAGCAGGGACAAGAGATCTTCCACGTACATGTCCCAGTGCCCGTCGTGAATGGTCGTGTTCACCCAGCTCACCTTGTCGAGCAGGCGAATGTTGGCCGTCACGCCGATCCGCGCCAGCTGCTCCTTGACGGCGGTCGCGATGACGCCGAACACGCTCTTCTCGGTGTTCGTCATCAGGTCGATCGCCAGCGGCTTCGACGGGCCGTAGCCGGTCTCGGCCAGCAGCGCCTTGGCCTTCGCCGGATCGTACGGGCACAGGTGATTGACGTTCACCGACTCGAGCGTTCCGGGCGGCGCCATACCGACCCACGGCGTGGCCAGGCCCTTGAACGCCACCTTGACGAGCTCCTGGCGGTCGAGCCCGTAGCAGCCCACCGCCTTGCGGACCCTCACGTCGCCGAAGATCGGGTGGGGCACCCGTTCGGTGGACATGGGCTGGCCGTCCTTGGGCACCGTCACCTTCATCTGCGCCACCATCGGCGTGGTCTCGAGCCCGGTCATGATCTGGGCCTGCGGACTCTGCGCCTTCAGCGCGTCGAGGTGTTCGGGCGAGAACGACGCGATGAAGTCGATCTCGC
Organism: Candidatus Methylomirabilota bacterium; assembly: GCA_035275385.1. Lineage (GTDB taxonomy): Bacteria > Methylomirabilota > Methylomirabilia > Rokubacteriales > CSP1-6 > AR31. Next base: position 1,195 of record DATEMW010000349.1, read on the forward strand.
CCGACTTGAAGGCCGCCATCTCGGCCAGCGGGTCCTTGATCACGCGGATGACGACGCGGTCGAGATACGGCCGGCTGGGCTCGAAGTATTTGTCGAAGCGGTCCAGGGTGAGATGGTTGCCCTTGACCCACTCGACGAATCTGAACGGGCCGCAGCCGACGATCGCCTCGGGCTTGCCGTGCTTGCGATCCTCCAGCGTGTACTTCTGGGTGGCCGTCGGCGAATAGAGGACGAGGCCCGTGCGGTATCCGGCCAGCATGTGCAGCATGAACGCGTAGGGATGCTTGAGCCGGATCTGCACGGTCGAGGGATCGTGCGCCTCGACGCTCTGCACGGCCTCGTAGAAGGGCCGGATGCCCATCTTGTTGGCTGGATCCATGATGCGGTCGATGCTGAACTTGACCGCGGCGGCGTCGACCGGCGTGCCGTCGTGGAAGAGGACGTTCTTCTTCAGCTTGAACGTGTACGAGAGTCCGTCGGGCGAGATGTTCCACGATTCGGCGGCGTCGCCGACGAACCGGCCGTCGGGCGTGATGTTGATGAGGCCGCACCCGACGTTCATCGCGACCCACATCATTTCGTAGCCGGGCGCCGTGTGAAAGTCGAGGTGCGAGACCTCGTTGCCGTACGAGACGTGCAGGGTGCCGCCGCGCCTGGGGGCCTGGGCCTCGGATACGAGCGGCCAGGCCGCGCTCATCAGACCGAGGACGATCGCGCCGAGCCGTAGGCCTGGCCGAAGGCACCGTAACGTCAAGGAACTCTTTCCTCCCGCGGCGCTCACTTGTCGAGCCAGACCCTCTTATACGCCACCTTGAACTCCGCCTGGTAGACGTAGTCCTTCACCCACGGCTGCGCGGCCTGATAGAACGGTGATCCGGAGATCGTGTTCCAGTAGAGCTTGTCGACGCTGTACTCCTGGAATTCCTTCGCGATGGCCTTCCGCTTCGCCGGATCCATCTCGCGGGCGTAGCGTGCGTAGAACTCGTCGATCTTCGTGTCGGTGTGGCGCGAGTGGTTCCAGGCTGCCGTGCTCGCCGAGAGATAGGAGTTCTGGTCCACGGTCAGGAGCGAGGCCAGATCCTCGACGAACATGTCGAAGACGCCATCCTGCGTCGAGGTCACCAGCCAGGTCGTCTTGTCGACGAGCTTGATGTTCGTCGTCACGCCGATCCGCGCCATCTGTTCTTTGATCACCGTGGCGATCACGTTGAACACCGATTTCTCGGTGTTGGTCATCAGTTCGAAGGTGAGCGGCTTCTGCGGTCCCCAGCCCGCCTCGGCGAGCAGCGCCTTCGCCTTCGCGGGATCGTAGGGACACGCCTGGTTGACGTCGACGGTGTCCATGGTGCCGGGCGGGATGATTCCGGCCCACGGTGTGGCCGCGCCCTTGTAGGCGATCTTGACGATCTCCTTGCGGTCCATGCCGTAGCAGGCGATGGCCTTGCGCACCCTGATATCGCTGAAGATCGGGTGCGGCGCGCGGTCCTTCGACATCGGTTTCCCGTCCGCCGGCACGGTGACCTTCATCATCGCCACCATCGGCGTCGTTTCCTTCCCGGTCATGATCTGGGCGCGAGGGCTCTGCGCTTTGAGGGTGTCGACATGGTCGGCGGAGAGGTCGGCGATGAAGTCGATCTCACCGGCTCTGAAGGCGGCCATCTGCGTGACCGGGTCCTTGATCGTGCGGATCATCACGCGATCCACGTAGGGCAGCCCCGGCTCGAAGTACTTGTCGAAGCGATCCATGACCAGATGCGTGCCCTTCGCCCATTCCACGAGCTTGAACGGTCCGCATCCGACCAGGGCCTCGGGCTTTCCGGCACGGCGGTCCTCGGGCGAGTACTTCTGTGTCACGGCAGGGGAGATGATGATCATCCCCATTCGATAGACCGCCAGCACGTGCATCAGAAACGCGTAGGGCTGCTTGAGTCGGATCTGAACCGTGTGGGGATCGACCACCTCGACCGACTGAACCGAGCCCAGGAACTGCCGCATGTTGGACCGGTTGGCGGGGTCCAGGACGAAATCGAACGTGAACTTCACGGCAGCCGCGTCGACCTTGCTGCCGTCGTGGAAGAGGAGGTTCTTCTTGAGCTTGAACGTGTAGAGAAGGCCGTCGGATGAGGCCTGCCAGGATTCCGCGGCCTCGGGGATGAACTTGCCGTCGGTGCTGATGCTGACGAGCCCGCACCCGACGTTCATCGCGACCCAGGCCATCTCGTAACCCGGCGTCGTGTAGAAGTCCATGCCGAGGATCTCGTTGCCGTACGCGACGCGCAGGGTGCCCCCGCGCTTGGGCGTCTGGCCGTCGGCGGCGATGGGTAGAACGGAAAGCAGGCCGGCGAGAGCGACCAGCATCGATCCCAGACGGGCCCAACGTCGTGTGCGCATGGCATCTTCCTCCCCTGCGAGAGCGGACGGACAGCAGCCGATGAGCGAAGTTCGGGCTACTTTACAGCAGTTGCCTCTTGTCAACAACCGAAGTCAGCCCGTTCCGCTTGAGCACGCCGCCCGGGAGTGCGCCGGTATGATCGCCGCCGTCGAGCACCACCTCGCCGTTCACGAGCACGGTCGACACGCCGACCGAATACTGGTGCGGGTCGTCGTAGGTCGCCAGCTCGGCGATGCGGCTCGGATCGAACACCGTGACGTCCGCCCAGTAGCCTTCACGCAGCACGCCGCGATCGACGAGCCCGAGCGCCGCGGCGGACGCGCCGGTCGTCTTGTGGATGGCGGTCGGCAGGCTCAACACGCGCCGGTCACGGACGAGCGTGCCGAGCAGGCGCGCGTGAGTCCCGTACGAGCGCGGGTGCGGCTTGCCCTGACTGGTGACCCCCGAGGTCGCGAGCGAGTTGGCGTCAGAGCCGACCAGCACCCACGGCGTGCCGGTGATCTCGAGCACGTCGGGCTCGGCCATCGACGTGATCAGGATGCGCGTCGCCCCGCGGTCGGCGATCAGGAAGTCGCACACGGCGTCGAGTGGATCGACGCGGCGGCGGCGCGCGAGCTCGCCGAGCGTGCGCCCGGCGTCCTCGGGCTGGTGCGGCGCGACGGCGATCCGCACCACGTCCCATGACGGAATGCGGCCGAAGTTGGTGAGTCCGTCGCGAGCCAGGTCGGTGCGGATGCGAGCGCGCACGTCGGCGCGACCGAGCCGCTCCAGCATCGCCGGGACTCCGCCCTCGACGACCCAGCGCGGCAGCAGGTTGCGCAGCGGGTTGGTCGCGGTGTCGTACGGATACGCGTCGCAGTCGACGGCGAGTCCGCGTGCCCGTGCGGCGGCGATCTCGCCGAGCAGCCCGCGCGCACCGCCCCAGTTGTCGACGCCCGAGAGCTTGAGATGCGCGATCTGCACGTGAACGCCGGTCGCCTCGGCGACCGCGATCGCCTCGCGGACGGCGTCGCCCACATGATCGGCCTCGTCGCGGATGTGCGACGAGTACGCTCCGCCGTGGCGCCGGAGCACGCGCGCGAGCGCATGGATCTCGCCGGCGTCGGCGTAGCACCCTGGCGCGGTGAAGAGCCCCGACGAGAGCCCCCACGCTCCGGCCGTCAGCGCCTCGGCGAGCAGCACTTCCATGGCCGACGTCTCGGCGCTGGTCAGCGGCCGATTCTCCATCCCGGCGGTCATGAGCCGCAGGGTGTGATGGCCGACCTGGAGGATCACGTTGACGCTGGTCGCCGGAAAGCCGGCAACGTACTGGCCGAACGTCGTCTCGGCGAACGGAAGCCACGGCGCGCTCGGCGCCAGGTACTCGCGCAGCATCTCCACGCGATCGCGGAGCGCGGGCGCGACGGAGAAGCCGCAATTGCCGACGACCTCGAGCGTCACGCCCTGACGGATCTTGGACTCGGCCCGCTGGTTGAGCGGCAAGGTGAAATCGGAGTGCGTGTGGATGTCGATGAGCCCGGGCGCCACGACCTGTCCGCGCGCGTCGATCACGCGCCGCGCGGACCGCGACGACCGCCGCTCGACGCCGACGATGCGACCGCCGGCGATGCTCACATCGGCGTCGAGCCCGGGCGCGCCGGTGCCATCGATCACGTGACCGCCACGAATCAGCAGATCGTCCATCGGTTCTCCTCGCCGAGCGCGCCGCGGCGCGCTCCGCTCAGCGACGTCGCGCTCGCCAGATCTCTTCGCACGGCCACTGGCGCGCCCACTCCAACGTGACGTAATCGTACGCGGTCGTCGCCGACTCCGGCGGCCTGACCTCGATCAGGTCTTCGATGTCGAAGCCGGCGCCGCGCAGCACGCGGATCCAGTCGCCATGCGCCAGGTGGAACTCGACTCCCGGATCGTCGGGCCACTCGATGCGGCGCATCTCGAACGCCGGCCGCAACAACCGGTCGCCGGCCTTCCCGTTCTCGGCCGGCACGCAGAGGGCGAAGAGCAGGGAGTTCACGAGAAAGATCAGCTCGCCGCCGGGTCTCAATACGCGCGCGGCCTCGGCGACCCAGCGATCGGGATCGGCCCAGAGGCAGGCGCCGTATTCCGAGATCGCCAGATCGAACGAACGATCGCGAGATGGCAGGCGCTCGGCATCCGCCTCGACTAGCGGAAACGCCAGGCCGTGCTCGCGCTGGAGCCGCCGTGCGGTGGCCAGCTGCGCCGGTGAGGCGTCGATCCCGACGACGCGCGCCCCGCGTCGGGCGAGCCACGCCGAGATGTACGCGGTGCCGCATCCGAGCTCGATCGCGGCCGTGCCGGCGAGATCCTTCGGCAGGACGTGCAGCGTGGATTCCGGGACGCGCCAGATGCCCCAGGTCGGCTCCGTTCGCGCCCAGGCACGCGCGCCGGCCGCAGCGTAGCTCGGCGCCTCCGCGTTCCAGCGGTCGCGGTTGCGCCGAACGTGTTCGGGGAGCGAGCTATCGGCGGTCACGTCGAGCTCGGAGACGCCTTGGGCTCACACGCGCGCGCGGCCCAGGTGGGAGTCTCGCTGGGCCTGGAGCCCGGCATCCGCGTAGCTCATCAGATCCGGCCGCCCGCGTCCGAGCATGACTTGAAGATAGGCCGGCTCGAGGCCGACGTTCTCGAACCCGTGGATGACGCCGGCCGGCGCGGAGATGCAATCCCAGCGGCCGAGCACGGTCTCCTCGCGGCCGCCGGCGCCGTCCTCGAAGAACACTTTCACCTTGCCGTCGAGGATGAAGAACACCTCCTCGACCTCGTGCGTGTGGGCCGCGTTGCCCTGGCCCGGCGGCACGAACATGACGCTCAAGGTGAACTGCTCAGCGGGAATGGCCCGCGCGTCGGTCTTTCCCGAGGCGCCGGCTCCGATGTAGCGATGCTGGGCGCGCCGGTAGCCCTCGACGCGGGCATCGGCGAACGCGTCCCAGTCGGCCTGGCGGTCCACGAACCGCGCCACCCGAGTCCGCAAGAGCTCTTGAAGCGTCGCCATATCGAGTCCTCCCTGGTTTTTCTATAGGCGCGCCTCAGCCGGCGGGGGCCCCAGCCCCGCGACGGCTTGCGGCGCGCACTGCCATGGCAGCGGGTAGAATACGCCCGTGCGGATCGGCTTCCATCTCACACCGTTCTGGAGCCCGACCGACCGTGCGCCCACGGCCATCATCGACGAGGCGATCGAGGTCGTGCGGGCGGCGGCCGGCATGGGCTTCTCGTGGGTGTCCATCGGCCATCACCAGCTCTCGCACCCGACCGTGTGGCCCCATCCGATCGCGATGCTGAGCCGACTGGCGCCCGAGGCAGGCGACATGCGGCTCAAGACCTCGATGCTGCTGCTGCCCTTGATGAACCCGGTGGACGTCGCCGAGAGCGTCGCCACGCTCGATCACATCACTCACGGACGGCTCGACGTCGGCGTCGCGATCGGCTATCGCGAGCGCGAGCTCGAGGCCGCGGGGCTTGCCCGCAAGGACCGCGTCCCCAAGCTCGAGGAGTCGCTCGACGTGATGAAGCGGCTCTGGCGCGGCGACGAGGTCACGTTCGAGGGCGCCTACACGAAGCTGACGACGGCCCGGCTCGGCCTGCCGCCGTGCCAGCGTCCGCATCCGCCGCTCGAGATGGGCGCCCAGAGCGTCGGCGCGACCCGTCGCGCTGCGCGCCTGGTCGACGCGGTGTTCTTCGGCCCACAGGTCGCGTGGACCGACATCGGTCGCCTGGTCTCGGTCTATCGCGAGGCGCGCGCGACGGAGACGCCGGCCGCGCCGGGCACCGCCTATGCGTCGCGCAGCCTCATCGTCGGGGCGAGCAAAGAAGCGGCGCGAGCGGCCGCGCGCGGATACCTCGAGCGGACGTTCACGATGTACCGCACCTGGCAGATGCAGGAGTCGAGCATGGTGCGGCTCCAGCTCGACTTCGACACCAGCCTCGACGACTGGACCATCAACGGGACGCCGCGCGACTGCCTGGAGACGATCGCGCGCGCCCGCGAGTGCGGCCTCGACGGTATCGGCTTCACGATCTACAGCCTGCCGCGCGAGGTGAAGGCCCGGATCGACTACCTCCGGATGATCGCGGACGAGATCGTCCGTCCCGCCGCGGCCCTCGGCCGCTGACCGTGCTCAGGCCGTTCACGCTGCACCGGCCCGCGAGCGCCGACGAGGCGTGCGCGCTCCTGGCTGGGCTCGGCGACGACGCGGCGGTCTACGCCGGCGGAACCGAGCTCTTGCTGTTGATGAAGCTCGGCTTGCTCCGGCCCCGCCATCTGGTCGACGTCAAGCGCATCCCTGGATTCGGCGACATCCTCGATGGCCCCCGGCTCGCGCTCGGCGCGGCCGTGACGCATCGGGCGGTCGAGCAGTCACCGCTCGTGCGGGCGCGCTGTGCGCTGGTCGGCGCCGTGGCTCGACACGTGGCGAACGTGCGTGTCCGCAACGTCGGGACCGTCGGCGGCAACCTCGCATTCGCCGATCCCCACAGCGATCTCGCGACCCTGTTCCTGACGCTCGACGCGACGATCGAGCTCGTGTCGCCACGCGGTCGTCGTGAGATGCCGCTCGACGAGTTCGTGCGCGGACCCTGGGAAACCGCGCGCGCGGCCGACGAGCTCCTGGCGTCGGTGCGGCTGGCGCCGTGGCCGGGCCTGAGCTACGCAGCCTACGTGAAGTTCGGCGTGCACGAGCGCCCCACGCTCACGGTGGCCGTGGTGCTGGCGCTCGACGGCACCGCTGCGCACGGCAGCGCCGGGATTCGCGACGCGCGCATCGCGGTCGGGTGCGTCGGTCCGCGGCCGGTGCGACTGGCGGCCGCCGAGGCCGCACTGACGCGTGCTTCGATCGGCGACGTCGAGGCTGCGGCTCGGGCGGCAGGAGACGCCGCCGCCGAGCGGGTCGATCCGGCGGACGATCTGTACGGGTCCGCCGACTACAAGCGCGACATGGTGGCCGTGTTCGTTCGCCGAGCCCTGCGGATCGCGGCGGCGCGAGCTCGTGGCGTCGAGCCCGCCGAGCGCTTCCACCACGCGGTGGTCGCGTGAAAGGCGACACATGAAAATTCGCCCGGTCGTCAACGGCCGTCCGCGCGAGCTCGAAGTCGAGGCGCATGCGCTGCTGCTGGACGTGCTGCGCGACGGCCTGGACCTCAAGGGCGCCAAGCGCTCGTGCGACACGCAGGTGTGCGGCGCCTGCACCGTGCTGGTCGATGGTCTGGCGGTGAGTGCCTGCACGTATCTCGCGGTGGAGGCAGATGGGCGCGCGGTGCTCACCATCGAGGGTTTGGCCGACGGTGAGACGCTCCATCCGCTGCAGCGCGCCTTCGTCGAGGCGGGCGCCGTGCAGTGCGGCTTCTGCACCTCCGGGATGCTGCTCACGGCGCGGGCGATGCTTGCCGAGAACGCCAGACCGAGCCGCGGCGAGGTGCTGCACTACCTGCGCGGCAGCCTCTGCCGGTGCACGGGCTATCGAAAGATCGTCGACGCGGTCCTGGCCGCAGCCGAGAACGGACCGGCCGCGGGGAACGGGCAATGAGCGCGCGGCCGCTGCGCGTCGTCGGCCGGCCCGTGCCGCGTGTGGACGCGCTCGAGAAGGTCACCGGCCGCGCGCGCTACGTGACCGATCTGACCATGCCGGGCATGGTGCACGCGAAGGTGCTGCGCTCGCCGTACGCCCACGCGCGTGTCACGCGCGTCGACGTCACGCGCGCTCGCGCGGTGCCGGGTGTCGTCGCCGCGCTGGCCGGCGCCGACGTCACCTGGTGCGATCCCTACTATGGTCCGGCGTATCGGGATCGCCCGGTGCTCGCCCTCGATGTCGCCCGCTACGAGGGCGAGCCGGTCGCCGCGGTGGCGGCCGTGGACGAGGCGACGGCCGAGGCGGCGCTCGAGCTGATCGACGTCGACTACGAGCCGCTCACGGCCGTCATGACGCTCGAACAGGCGCTGGCGCCCGGCGCGCCGCTCGTGCACGCGGGACAGCCGCCGGCCGGCCACTTCGCCGATCTCTCCACCTTGCGGCCGAAGCCCAGCACGAACGTCTGCCATCAGTTTCATTTCGCTCGCGGCGACGCGGCTGCGGCGCTGGCCGGCGCCGACGTCGTGGTCGAAGACGCCTACCGGTTTCCGCCGGTCCAGCACGTGGCGCTCGAGGCCCACGCCGTGCTTGCCGCCTGGGACGAGAGCGGCGCCTTGACCTTGTGGGCGTCGACTCAGAACCCGTACTCGGTGCGCGTCGAGCTGGCGAAGATGTTCGACGTGCCGCTGGCCCGTATCCGCGTCGTCGTGCCGCACCTCGGCGGCGGCTTCGGCAGCAAGACGTACGCGAAGCTCGAGCCCCTCGCCGCGATCCTGGCGCGCGCGGCCGGCCGGCCCGTGCGCCTGGCGGCGTCGATCCCCGAGGCGTTCCAGACGGTGCGGCGGTGCGCCTCGCGCGTGGCGGTACGCGTCGGCTTCCGGCGCGACGGCTCGCTCGTCGCCGTCGAGTGCGACGCGAGCTACGACGTCGGCGCCTACGCGGACATCGGACCGCGCGTCGTCCAGAAAGGGACGTACACGGCGACGGGCCCGTATCGCGTGCCGCACGTCACGCTCGACTCGCGCGCGGTCTACACGAACACGACGCCGGGCGGCGCCTTCCGCGGCTTCGGCGTGCCGCAGCTCGCGTGGGCGCTCGAGTCGCTGTTCGACGTGGCGGCGGCCCGGCTCGATCGCGATCCCGTCGACCTCCGGCGACAGAACTTCCTGGCGCACGGCGAGGAGTTCGCGCCGGGCGACACGCCGATCGACGGCAAGCTCGAGGAGAGTCTCGGCCGCGCGGCCGAGGCGATCGGCTGGACACAAGCCCGCGCCGCCGACCGCGGCCGCGGCGTGGCGGCGATGCTCAAGGCCTCGGTGGCGCCGAGCGTGTCGGAGGCGATCGTGCGTCTGCACGCCGACGGCAGCGTCACCGTGCTCGCGAGTGCGGTCGAGATGGGCCAGGGCGCGCGCACGGTGCTCGCGCAGATCGCGGCCGAAGTGCTCTGCGTTCCGCTCGATCACGTGACGGTCGTGCAGCCGGACACCGCGGTCACCCCGTACGATCAGACCACCAGCTCGAGCCGGTCGACCGCGATGACGGGCCGGGCGGTGCAGGTCGCCGCCGAGGACGTGCGCGAGCAGCTGCTGGCCGCGGCGGCGCAGAGCCTGGGGCTGGCCGTGCGAGAGCTGGAGCTGGCCGACGGCGCGGTCGTGGCGCCGTCGCGGCGGTTGACCTACGCCGAGACGCTGGCGCTGAAGTTCGGTATGTCGGGCGGCGAGCTGATCGGCCGCGGCGTCATCGCGCCGGGCCGCACCGCGGCGCCGCTCGGCGGCAGCACGCCCTTCTGGGAGATGGCCGTGGGCGCGGCCGAGGTGAGCGTCGACGAGGAGACTGGCGCCGTGCGCGTCGAGCGTTACGTATCGGTGGCCGACGTCGGGCGCGCCATCAACCCGCTCACGCTCGAGGGGCAGGACGAGGGCGGCGTGGTGCAGGGGCTCGGCCACACGCTGCTCGAGGAGATGCTCTACGCGGACGGCCACCTGCTGAACGGCACGTTGCTCGTGTACCGCGTGCCCCGCGCCGACGACTCGCCGGCTGAGCTCGAGTGTCGCTTCGTGGAGAACGCGGACGGCAGCGGCCCGTTCGGCTCCAAGGGAGCCGGCGAGGGCAGCCTCATCCCCGTCAGCCCTGCCGTCGCCAATGCGCTGGCGCGGCTCACCGGCGTACGGCTGCGCGAGCTTCCGCTCACGCCCGAGCGCGTCTGGCGCGCTCTACGCTCTCGCTCACCTCAAGGTCCTGACGCGCGCTAGCGGATCGCGCGATACACCTCGGTCTCGAACTTCGCGAAGAGGTCGATGGCCGTGTCGTCGTAGAACGGCAGCACCTGCGACAGGAACACGCCGGAGATGCGCTTCGTGCGATCGATCCAGAAGTAGGTGTTGGCGAGGCCCGCCCACGCGAGGCTGCCGGCCGAGCGTCCGGTCGGCGCATCTTGCGTGTTGATCAGGAAGCTGAGCCCCCAGCCCTTGCGCATGCCCGGGAACAGCTCGACGTCGTTGGAGAGTCCCGGTGCGGCCGTCTTGATCTTCGGAATGTCGAGCGGCGCGATGTGGTTCTGCGCCATCAGGTCGACGGTGTCGCGCTGCAGCACTTGCGTCCCGTTCAGCGTGCCGCCCTGCAGGATCATCTGCGTGAACGTGAGATAGTCGCGCGCGGTGCCGTAGAGTCCGCCGCCGCCCATCAGGAACTCCGGCTCGTCGGGCAGTCCGAACTCGATCGGTGCGAGCGCGCCCTTGTCGTCGCGCTGATGCACGCTGGCGAGCCGTGCGCGCTGCGACGGCGAGATCTTGAACGAGGTGTCCTTGATGCCGAGCGGGCCGAAGATGTTGTCCTGGAAATAGCGGTCGAGCTTCTGGCCGCTCACGGCCTCGACCATCTTGCCGATCCAGTCGATGTTGATGCCGTACTCCCACCGGTCGCCCGGATCGAACAGGAGCGGCGTGGTCAGGGCCGCGTTCGCGCAGGTCGTGATGCCGGGCGTGTTCGTCGCGCTCTGGTACTGGGCGATCTCCGGCCGCCAGAGCTCGTAGGCGAACCCGGCCGTGTGCGTCAACAGATGCCGTAAGGTGATCGGACGCTTCGGCGCCCGCTGGCGAGGCTGGCCCGCGGCGTCGAACCCCTCGAGCACCTTGGCCGACGAGAGCGCCGGCACGACCTCACTGGCCGGCCGGTCGAGGCTCAGCTTGCCTCGCTCGACCAGCTGCATGGCGGCCGTTCCGGTGATGGCCTTGGTCATCGACGCGATCCAGACGACCGAGTCGACGGTCATCGGCGCGTCCTTGCCGAGCTCGCGCTTGCCGAACGCGCCTTCGTACACGGTGGATTTATCCGTGGCGGCGACCGCCACGATGCCGGGCATGGCTTTGGACTCGACCGCTTGGCTGAAGAGCTTGTCGACGGACGCGATGGTTGGCATGCCACCCTCCTCTTGACGGACTCACACGGCGATGGATGATGTGGCCGACAGCTTAGTG
>DATEMW010000350.1:0-6169 GCA_035275385.1 Candidatus Methylomirabilota bacterium
CGTGCGAGAAGGCGGGCTTCCCATAGCGGCCGGTGAGAACCTGCATACGCTGTACGAGTTTCGTCAGCTGATTGCAGCCGGCGGGGTCACGTTCCCGGAGCCCGACGTCACCAACTGCGGCGGCGTCACCGCGTTCATGAAAATCTGCCACCTCGCGGAGTCCTTCAACTTACCGGTGACCTCGCACGGCGCGCACGACCTCACGGTGCACCTGCTCGCGGCCGTACCGAACCGCTCGTACCTCGAGGCTCACGGCTTCGGTCTGGACCGCTTCATCGCCGAGCCCCTGCGGATCGTCGACGGCCTCGCCCTCGCGCCCGACCGCGCGGGTCACGGCATCGAATTCGACTGGAAGGCGCTCGACGCGCTGCGGGCGAGCTGAGCCATGACCCCGACCGCCGCGCTGCCGCTCTTGCCGACCACGGTCGTCGGCAGCTTCCCCCAGCCCGAGTGGCTCGTCGACCGTACCGCGCTCCTCGCGGGCGGCGTACCCCGCGTGCCGAAGCCGACGCTCTGGCGCGTGTCCGAGGAGCTCCGCGAGCAGGCGCAGGACGACGCGACACGGCTGGTCGTGCGCGACATGGAGCGCGCCGGCATCGACATCGTCAGCGACGGTGAAGTACGCCGCGAGAGCTACTTCGCCTGGCTGGCGCCGGCGCTCACGGGGCTCGACGTGAAGAACCCCGGTACGGCCATCGCGCGGACCGGACGGCCGACGCCGGTGCCACGCGCGGTGGGCCCGATCACGCGTCCCAAGCCGGTGCTGGCGCGTCACACGAGGCTCCTGCGCGGCGAGACGGATCATCCGATCAAGATCACGGTGCCGGGGCCGTTCACCCTGACCGCGCTCACGCAGAACGAGCACTACCCGGACGCGCCGAGCCTGGCCATGGCCTACGCGGCGGTCGTGAACGAGGAGCTGCGGGATCTCAAGGCCGCGGGGGCGGACTTCGTCCAGCTCGACGAGCCGTATCTGCAAGCGTGGCCCGATCGTGCGCGCGAGTACGGCGTGGCGGCGATCAACCGGGCGCTCGAGGGCATCGACGGGCCGACGGTCGTGCACCTGTGCTTCGGCTACGCCCACACCGTGCGCGAGAAGCCCAGCGGCTACTCGTATCTGCCCGAGCTCGAGCGGTGCCGCGCGACCCACATCTCGATCGAGGCGGCCCAGCCGAAGCTCGACTGCGCGATCCTGCGATCCTTGCCGTCGAAGACGATCCTCCTGGGCGTCCTCGACCTCGGCGACGCCAACGTCGAGACGCCGGACACCGTGGCCGCCCGAATCCGGGCGGCGCTGGCCCACGCGGGGCCGGAGCGCCTGGTGCCGGCACCCGACTGCGGCATGAAATACCTGCCGCGCGACCGCGCCGTCGCGAAGCTCGAGGCCCTGGCCGCCGGCGCACGAATCGTGCGGGCCGAGCTCGGCCGGGGAGTGGGCCGACCGCGCGGCGCGTGATGGTCTTTTTTATCGACTTCTGCTATGGTCCGGTGACTTTAGAAGCCGCGCTGTAGAGTCTCAGCAGAACACCGACAGGAGACCACGATGAGCGAGAGCACCCGTGAGCCTGAACGCCCCTCTGGCGTCGATCGACGGACTTTCCTGAAGCGCGCCGGCGCCACCGGCGCCGGCGCAGTGATCGCCTCCCGCATGTCGACACCCGGCCGGGCGATCGCGCAGGACGCGACGGTACGGCCCGATCCGGCCGCCAAGCGCGGCGGGACCTTGCGCTACGGCATCCTGAGCGCCGCCGCTCACTTCGACGTCCATCAGTCCGGAACCGTCGCCAACATCGGCCCGCAGAGCCCCATGTACGACACGCTGATTCGCCGGAGCCCCAAGGACGGCCAGACGATCATCCCGGACCTCGCCCAGCGCTGGGAAGTCGCGCCCGACGGAAAGAAGTACACCTTTCATCTGCGAAAGGGCGTGAAGTTCCACGACGGCGCCGACCTGACCGCCGAGGACGTCAAAGCGACCTACGAGCGCATCGCGCGGCCGCCGAAGGGCGTGGTCATCCCGCGCACGCCGCTCTTCGCCACGGTCGGTGACATCGTCGTGGTCGATCCGCACAAGATCGAGTTCCGGATGACCGAGGCGCGCCCCAAGGCGTACATGCTCGGCGCGTTCGCGAGCGGTTGGAACATCATCGTGCGCAAGAAGACCCTCGACGACAACGGCGGCAACCTCCGCCAGGTCATGAACTACCCGGGTACCGGGCCGTTCAAGCACGTCTCGCGGCAGGACAAGGAAGTGTGGATCCAGGAGCGCAACCCGAACTACTGGAACAAGCCCCTGCCGAACGTCGACAAGCTCGAGATCTATCATCTGCCCCCGTTCTCGCCGGAGCTCGGCTCGGCGTTCCTGTCGGGCAAGATCGACTACGCGCGGCTGCTCGACCCGGTCTCGTGGCGGAAAGCCAAGGAGATGCCGGGGGTGACGGCCGGCGTGTTCAACCAGTCGGTCATCCAGGCTTTCTGGACGAACATGCAGAAGAACAAGGCGCTGGCCGATCCGCGCGTACGGCGGGCCATCCACCTGGCGATGGACCGCAACGCGCTGGTCGACGTCGTGAAGGACACCGCGCCGATGCAGATCGGCGGCTTCATCTATCCGTTCCACGAGATGTCGACGCCGCGCGCCGATCTCGAGAAGAAGCTTGGCTATCAGAAGGACATCAAGCCCGCGGTGCAGGAAGCCCGGCGCCTCATGAAGGAAGCGGGCTACCCGAACGGCCTGAAGAACCTCGACTTCGTCGTCCGCGACATCGCGAGCTTCAAGCTCTGGTCGGTCGCCATCCAGGCGATGTTGAAGGAAAACCTCAACATCGAATCCAATCTGAGAGTCGTGCAAACCTCGGTGTGGTTCGATGAAGCCATAGCCGGCAACTTCGATCTGGCGATCAGCGCGATCGTCTCGTCCCTCATGGATCCCTCGGACATCTTCAGCGCGTGGTACGGCAAGAACGGTCCCCAGAACTATTCGCGCTGGACCAACGCTCCGTTCCACGACCTGGCGAGCCAGATCGAGCGCGAGCTCGACGACAACAAGCGACGGACGATGGTGCGCAAGGCCGAGGAGATGCTCGAGGCCGATCCGCCGCTGATCCCGATCGCGTACGAGCAGATCTACGACGCCTGGTACAACAAGGTGCACGGCCAGAACCCGTCGACGTTCTTCGGCATCTACGACGTCGTGCGGTGGGATCAGGTCTGGCTGAGCTGAGCGCCGGCCTCTAGCGCGTGCGGAAGTACCTGGCGCGTCGGGCGGTCTACGCCGTCGTCACTCTGCTCGGCGTCTCGCTCAGCATCTTCGCGATTCTGCGGGTCCTGCCGGGGGACCCGCTCGTCGCGATCCTCGGGGTCGAAGGCCACGCGCAGATGAAGCCCGCCGACCGCGAGCGGATCATGGCCGATCTCGGGCTCAGCGATCCGCTACCGGTCCAGTACGTTCGCTGGCTCGGCGACATCGCGGCCGGCCGGCTCGGTAAGTCGTTCTTCCGCGGCGACACGGTTGCCGAGCAGATCCTCCACCGCGGCCCGATCAGCGCCGAGATCGGGGTGCTGGCGCTGATCGTCTCCTGGCTCGTCGGCCTGCCCGTCGGGATCCTGAGCGCGTTCAAGCCGAACAGCCTACCGGACGGGCTCGCGCGGGCGCTGTCGGTCCTGTTCATCGCGGTCCCCGGCTTCTGGCTCGGCATCCTGATCGTCCTGGCGCTCCTGTTCTGGTTCGGCTACAAGGCGCCGATCATCATCGTGCAGCTCTGGCAGAACCCCTGGCAGAACTTCCAGATCGTCGCGGGCCCGGCGGCGGTGCTCGGGCTGGCCCAGGGCGCCTACATCGCGCGCATGTCGCGCTCGTGCCTCCTCGAAGTCATCAGCGAGGATTTCGTGCGGACGGCGCGCGCCAAGGGCGTGCGCGAGTGGCTCGTGGTCATGCGCCACGCCCTGCCCAACGCGCTGCTGCCGGTCATCACGATCTCCGGCGTGCTGCTCGGCTTCGTGCTCGGCGGCTCGGTGGCCGTGGAGCAGGCGTTCGGCGTCCCCGGCCTCGGCAGGGCACTCGTCACCGCGGTGATCGAACGCGACATCATCGTGGTACAGAACCTCGTCCTGTTCTACGCGGTGATCTTCGTCGCCGTCAACGTGCTGGTCGACCTCAGCTACGCGTGGCTCGACCCGCGCATCCGCTACGGATGAGGCGGTCGTGAAGGCGCTCGCGCTCGAGTTCATTCGGTTCTCGCGCCGCAACACGCTTTCGGCGCTCGGGGGAATCGTCGGCCTCGCGATCGTGTTTACCGCCGTGGCGGCACCGATACTCGCGCCCCGCGATCCGCTCAAGGCGGACTTCCGGCGCATGAACAAGCCGCCGGACGCGCAGAGCCTGCTCGGCACCGACCAGGTCGGGCGCGACACCCTGAGCCGCGTGATCTACGGCGCCCGCACGTCCCTGTTCGTCGCGTTTTCGGCGGTGATCCTGGGCACGACTGTCGGCTCGCTGTGGGGGGTGGCGTGCGGCTACCTGCGCGGGCGTTTCGATCTGGTCAGCCAGCGCATCATGGAAATCATGCAGTCGTTCCCGGATCTCATCCTCGCCATGGCGATCTCGATGGCGATCGGGACCGGTCTGCCCGCGGTGATCTTCGCGATCGCGATCACGCGCATCCCGTTCGGCGGACGCGTGATCCGCTCGGTGGCGCTGTCGGTGCGCGAGATGCCGTACGTCGAGGCGGGGCGGGCCAGCGGCGCGTCGGCGCTGCGGGTGATGGCGCTGCACGTCTTGCCGCAGTGCATCGCGCCGTACCTGGTGCTGGCCACCACCCATCTGGGCGTGGCGATCGTGATCGAGGCGGCGCTCGGGTTCCTTGGGGTCGGCGTGCCGCCGCCGACCCCAACCTGGGGCAACATGCTGGCCGACTCGATCACCGGGCTCGTGCCGCCGTGGTGGCTCGCGTTCTACCCAGGGCTCGCCATCACGGTCACCGTGCTCGCGTTCAATCTGCTGGGGGACGGGATCCGCGACACGCTCGATCCGCGCCTGTCGCCCGCGTTCCTCCGGATGATGGCCGGCGGGCGTCGGGCCTAGGGCTCGATCTCCCGCTCCTCGCCCCGACACAGCGCCACGACGTAGCCCTCGCGGATCGTGTGCCATCCCGCGAGCGCCAGACCACCCGTGCTGACGCGGTGGCGCCCGGGAGCGATCTCCTGGCACACGACGTCGCGCAGACCCAGCGCGATCCCGCGGCCGACCACCTTGGAGCAGGCCTCCTTCAACGCCCACAGGATGGTCAGGCGCTCGGCGTCGAGCCGCTCGCCCAGGAGCGCGTCGCGATCGTGGGTGAACGCGCGGGCCAGCCGCAGCAGGCGAGGGGACACCTCCTCGACGTCAACGCCCACCTTCGATCCCGGCGTGAGCGCCGTCGCCGCGCAGACGAAGCGGCCCTTGTGCGAGAGCGAGCAGTCGGGCAGCTCGACGCCCGTCGGCTCGAGCGCCTGAACCAGACGCGGCCGGCCGCGCGGGTCTTTCACGACCGCGCACTGCAGGGGATCGTCGACCACGCCCTGGTCGCTCACCATGAGCTTCAGGCAGACACGGGCGCCGAGCCACTCGCGGCGCCGCAGGGGATGGCGGAGCTCGGCGTACTCGGCCTGCTCGGGCGGCGTCAGGAAGCGGCTCGCGGCCGACTCGAGATCGTGGGCCGCGCTCACGTCCATCAGGCGCACGTCCACCGGGGCGTCGCCCAGGGCCAGCCGGATCAGGCCGAGGGACAACGGCTCGACCTCGTTCCGGAATTAGGGGTAGTTAACGTCCAAATTATCGTGAGCATACTTTTTTGTGATTTGGTATCCTCACTGTCGCGTCACCGAAAGGAGCCCCATGGGACCCGATAGAAGCCGTCGCCGTCTCCGTGCCGCGACGCTCACTCTGTTCGCGCTGCTTCTGGGCCTGGCCGCGGTCACCACGGCGTCGGCGAACGAGGTCCTCATCTATTCCGCTCGTCACTATGGTCAAGAGCCGGCCTTCGAGGCCTTCACCAAGAAGACCGGGATCCAGATCAAGATGCTCTCGGGCAGCACCGGCGAGATGTTCGAGCGGCTCAAGGCCGAAGGCGAGCGCAGCCCGGCCGACCTGCTCCTGACGGTCGACGCCGGCAACCTGTGGAACGCCGCG
>DATEMW010000351.1:0-22547 GCA_035275385.1 Candidatus Methylomirabilota bacterium
TCATCACGATCAGGTACACGCCGATGAAGTGGGCCGCGGCGATCCCGCCGGCGAAGTAGAGCCCGACGCTCAGCAGCAGCACGTCGACGAGCATCCGGACATACGCCTGCGCGCGGAAGGCGCGCCCGCTTCGCGCCGCGACGAAATACGGCCCGTTGAGGAAGAGCCCGAACAGCGCGAGCAGCGAGATGGAGCGCGCAATGGCCAACGGCTCCACAGGAAAGACGAGCTGGAAGGCGATGATCACGAGCGCGACGCCGCCGCGGACGGTCAGCTCCTGATAGAGCCGCAGTCGCCGGCGAAACTGCCGTTCGGCTGGATCGTCGTGCGCTCGCTCTAGCGACGGCCGGGCGTAGCTCTGGTGACTGCCGTCTGACACCACACCAACTTAGGATGCGAGGCAGGTGCCATTGATCCGTATCAATTGAATCAGCTAGATACAGCTCAGCAGGCCAGCGAGAATGGAAAGAAACATCTCACGGCGCGGCCAGGAATCATCCGAAGCCGGCGGCCGCGGCGGGGGCTATACTCCGTCGCCATGAGCTCCCAGCGCCCCCTCCGCATCGTCGTCGCGTTCCACTCGATCTTCTACGCGCCGCTCCCTGTCGCGATCCACGGCGGCCACTTCGCCGCCGAGGGCGTCGACGTCGATCCGGACACGCCGGCGCTCGCCGCCGGAACGGTCGGCGCGCTCCAGAGCGGCGCCGCGGACGTGTCGCTGTCGGGGATCATGCGCAGCCTCGATATCGCCGATCGCGGCGGGGCCGCACCCGTTCACTTCGCCAACGTCAACGACCGCAACGGCTTCTTCCTGCTGAGCCGGCAGCCGCGCCCGAGCTTCGCCTGGTCGGATCTGATCGGGAAAACGGTGATCTCGTTCGGCGGCGCGCCCACGCCGTGGCTCTGCATGCAGTCGGTGCTGCGGCGAAATGGGGTCGATCCGGCACGCGTCACCTTCTTGCGGGGGCTATCGAACGAGGACGCGGTCTCCGCGTTTCGTGACCGCAAGGGTGATTTCATCGAGCACGGGCCGCCGGTCGTCGATCACCTGCTCGCCGAGGGTACCGGCCATCTCGTCGCGTCGATGGGCGACGCGACCGGGCCGGTGCCGTTCAGCTCGCTCATGGCGACCCGCGAGACCCTCACGCGCGATCGCGAGCGGCTCGTCCGCCTGGTGCGCGGCCTCGCCCGGACGCTCAGCTGGATGGCGGCCAGCTCGGCCGAGGAGATCGCCGCGGTGATCGCGCCCGCGTTCCCCGATGTCGACCCGCGAATCCGCGTCGCGGCGATCGACCGCTATCTCAAGCAGTCGACCTGGGCCCGCGATCCTGTGCTGACCCGCACCGGGTACGACACGCTCCACACGATCCTGCTCGACGCGGGCTTCATCAAGCGGGCCCACCGGTTCGAGGACCTGATCGACGTCGACATCGCGCGCCGCGCCGCGGGCTACTGACCGCCGTTCACGTCGATCGTCACCCCGGTGACGAAGTCGGCGTCGCTCGACGCGAGAAAGCAAATGACCCGCGCCTGGTCCTCCGGCAGCGCGACCCGGCCGAGCGGCACCCGCGCCGATTCACGGGCGCGCTCCTCGTCCGACATGCGATCCCAGCGCGGGCGGAGCCGCGGGCTCAAGGTGAGGCTCGGTGCGATCGCGTTCACGGTGACGCCGTACGGGCCGAGCTCGAAGGAAAGCTTGCGCGTGAACGCGATGATGCCGCCCTTGGCGGTCGCGTAGGCGCTGCTGCTCGTCGGGCTGATCCCCCGGCCGGCGATCGAAGAGATGTTGACGATCTTGCCGCTGCGCTGACGCTTCATCACCGGCACGACCGCGTTGGTGAACAAGAACGTGCCCGTGAGATTGAAATGGAGCATCCGCTGCCAGTCGTCGAGCGTGAGCTCGTCCACCGGCGCTGACGGCTTCGCGATGATCGTGCTGCCGCCGACCGCGTTGACGAGGATGTCGATGCGGCCGTGCTCGTCGACGATCCGCTTGACGACGCCGGCGACCTGCGTGCCGTCCAGCGCGTCGGCCACGAGACCGTGCGCGGTCCCGCCGGCGGCGCGAACGGCGCCGACCACCTGGTCGAGCGCGTCCTTGTCGACCTCGACGCCGACGACCGTCCCGCCCTCGCGTCCGATGATCTCGGCAGTCGACCGTCCGATGCCCCGGCCCGCGGCGGTGATCAGCGCGATCTTGCCCGTGAATCTCATGTCGGATCCTCCTGTGCGGAGAGACCCTAGGCCCCGCGACTTGCCTTGTCAATTCGCTGCTGCTACGCTCCCGGCCATGAAATACGAAATGATCTCCGCGGACTGCCACCTCGATTTGTGCTGGCTTCCTCCCGATCTCTTCACGTCGCGGGCGTCATCGGCCCTCAAGGACCGGATGCCCTATACGAAGGAGGGGCCGCGCGGCCCGATGTGGGTCACGAACCGGGGCGCGAGCCTGGGCCTGGCCTGCGGCATGGGCTCGGCCGGCCGCGAGTACATCCCCGGGCGGATCCATCGCTCCGACCGGATGGCGTCGACCGGCCTCTACGAGGACGGCAAACGCGGGATTCGCCGCATCACCGATCCGGACCTCAGGCTCAAGGACCAGGACCGCGACGGCGTGCAGGCCGAAGTGCTCTACGGAGTCCTCGGCACCACCGGGCGCATGAACGATCCCGAAGCCGGGGTCGAGGTGCTCCGCGTCTACAACGAGTGGCTCGCGGACTTCTGCTCCGCTCATCCCGACCGCTACGTCGGCCTCGCGGCGCTCCCGAATCACCCGCTCGAGGCGGCGATCGCCGAGGTCGAGCGCGTCGTGAAGCGCGGCGCGCTGCGCGGGCTCGACATCGCCAACTCGTCGGACCTCAAGCCGCTCTGGGATCCGTACTGGAATCCGCTGTGGGACGTGATCGACGGCTGCGGGCTGCCGCTGCACTTCCACACGGTCGGCGGATACACGCCCGACCACATCCGGAAGATCATCATGATCGGTTCGGATCCGACGCGCGCGAACGCGCCCGACGCGCCGAAGGTGGATCTGCCGGTGGCGCGCTCGGCGTTCGCGTCGAACATCACCCAGTTCCAGATGAACATGTCGAACATCCTCACCTCGATGATCTTCTCGGGCGTGTTCGAGCGCTATCCGCGCCTGAAGCTGGTGCTCGGCGAGTCGGGGATCGGCTGGATCCCGTACGTGCTCTGGCGCATGGACGCGGAGTGGGAGGATCAGTTCAAGGATCTCTCGCTCACGATGCCGCCGAGCGAGTACTGGAAGCGGCAGTGCTGGGCGACCTACCAGACCGATCCGATCGGGGTGAAGCTGCTCGACGAGCTCGGCGTGGACAAGGTCATGTGGGGCTCGGACTTCCCGCATCCCGACGGCGTGTGGCCGGACTCGCGCGAGTACATCGCCCGTGAGCTCGGCCATCTTCCGGCCGACGTGCGGCGCAAGGTCGTTTGCGAGAACGCGGGCCGGCTCTACGGCCTGATCCGCTAGCAGGTTCGACGTATAAAACACGAATGGCCGGGAGGCGTCTCCCGGCCATTCGTGTTTTCAGTCGAGGATCAGGCGTGGCTGAGTGGCTGCGGTCGCTGGCGGCCGGCGTTCAGCGCGAGCGCGACCAGATGTTCGAGCTGGCCGAAGTCGAACGGCTTCGGGATGAACGCGAAGACGCCCTGGTTGAGCGCCTCGGCCGCGGCCTTCGTGTCTCGGCTGGCCGTGATCACCATGATCGGCACGTTCGCGTCGAAGCCGCGAAGCTGCTTGAGCGCCTGCAGCCCGTCCATCACCGGCATGTGCAGATCGATCAGCACGAGATCGGGACGGCCGCGCAGCATCATCATCACGCCTTCGGCGCCGTTCGCAGCCGTTTCCACTTTGTACGTCATCCCGTGACTGAAGCTGTTGAAGAACTCGGTGAGCACCTGCCGGATGGTTTCCTCATCGTCGATGATGAGGACGCGTTTCGTGGGTCTTTCGAACGGCTTGTCGGAGCGCTTGACTATGCCTGACATGGGCGACGATCTCCAGTAGGGAGCAAGCGAAGTGCCACGGGGCCCCAATGGCGGATCTCGATTGTTCTCAGCGTGTTACACGAGGCGCGTCCAGCGCCTGACCCCGGACACTGTGACAGACTGCACTGCCAATCCGGCCCGAGGTTCTTTCCGGAATAAATCAGCCTAATCGATAACTTACAAAGCCCCTCGACGCGTTAGATCACCTTTTTCTTCTGTAACGCCGTCAGCTCCTCGACGCTATAGCCGAGCCAGCGGCCGATCACCTCAGCGTTGTGCTCTCCGAGAAGCGGCGCACGCTTGAGCTCGGTCGGCGAATCGGACATGCGCACCGGGTTGCCGGGCATCGGATAGCTGCCGCGCGTCGGGTGTTCGAGGTCGACGATCATGCCGCTCTTCACCAGCGACGGATCCGTCATCACTTCGCCCGAGTCGAGCACGGCGCCACAGGGTATCTGCACGGCGCCGAGCGTCTCCATGACCTCGTGCTTGGTGCGCTTCTCGGTCCACGCCTCGACGAGCGCGTCGAGCTCGTCGTTGCGCGCGACGCGACCCATCCGGTCGGCAAGCGTCGGGTCGTCCCCGAGCTCCGGGCGTCCGAGAATCTTCGAGAAGGACTTCCACATCTCGAGGGTGGCGCAGTGAATGAAGACGTAGTCGTTCGGCCCGAACGGCCGGCAGCGATACAGGTTCGACGGCGCCCCGCCGGGCGACCTGTTACCGCGCCGCGGGACCGGCTTGCCCAGCGAGTAGTGCTCGCGCACGTGGATGCGAACCAGGTTCAGGACCGCGTCCTGCTGCGCCACCTCGATGCGCTGCCCCACGCCGGTGGTCTGGCGCTGGACGATCGCGGCGAGGATTCCGATGGCCAGATGCAGCCCGGCACCGGTGTCGCCGAGTCCGGCCTCGACCTTCGTGGGCGGGCCATCGCCGACGCCCGTGACGCTCATCGCGCCACCCATGGCCTGCGCGATCATCTCGAAGCTCTTGTAGTTCGCGTACGGGCCGGTCGGGTTGAAGCCCTTGACCGACGCCGAGATGATTCTGGGGTTCATGCGCCGCAGGTCTTCCCAGCCGAAGCCCAGCCGCTCGAACGACCCGGGACCGAAATTCTCGATGAGGACGTCGGCGCGCTCGACCATCTTCTTGAGGATCGCGCGGCCCTCGGGCGCCTTGAGGTCGAGCGTGATCGCCTTCTTGTTGTTGTTCAGCATCAGGAAGAACCAGGCGTCGAGCTCGCTGTTCTCGGACACCATGCGCCGTCCGGGCTCACCGCCCGGCGGCTCGATCTTGATGACGTCGGCGCCCAGCCAGCCGAGCATCTGGGCGCAGCTCGGCCCCGCCTCGTATTGCGTGAGGTCGAGCACCACGATCCCGTCGAGCGCCTTCGCCATGTGTTCCTCCGGATTAGGTCGAGTACGAGGAAAAGCGGATCGTCGACGCTCGAGCGCGATAGTCGGTCACGACGTTGACCACCGCGGGCTTGCCCGAGGCCGCCGCGCGCTCCAGCGCGGGCCGGATCTCGTGCGGCTTCTCGCAGTATTCGCCGTGCGCGCCGAAGTCCATCGCCATCTTGTCGTAGCGCGAGTAGCCGAGGTTCCGGCCGGGCTTGTCCTGCTTGGGATCCGCGGTCCAGCCGCCGTTGTTGCTGATCACGCACAGGACCGGGACCTTGTGACGCACGGCCGTGTCGATCTCCATCCCGTTGATGCCGAACGAGCCGTCGCCGTGGAGCACCACCACCTGCGTGTCGGGCTTGGCGATCTTGGCGCCGACGCCGAACGGCAGGCCCACGCCCATGCAGCCGAACGCGCCCGAGTTCAGCCGGTGGCCGGGCACGTACGTTGGAATCGACTGGCGTCCGTAGTTCAAGATCTCCTGACCGTCGACGACGAGGATCGCGTCGCGCTTCAGGAAGTCGCGCACCTCGCGGCAGAGGCGCAGCGGGTGGATCGGCGTGTCCTCCGAGCTCATCTGCTTGTCCATCTCGGAGCCCTTCTCGGTGTCGAGCACCTTGAGCTTCGAGACCCAGCGCGCGTAGCGGTTCGGGGCGATCTTGCCGCGCGCTTCGCGCGTGAGCTGCTCGAGCACCGCGCGCGCGTCACCGGCGATCGGGACGTCGGCCGGCCTGTTGTGGTTGAGCTCGGTCGGGTTGACGTCGACGTGGATGACCTTCGCGTCGGCGGCGAACCGCGGCGGGCGGCCGAACTGGATCACGAAGTTGAAGCGGGTGCCGACGGCCAGGAGCACGTCGACCTCGCTGAACGCCTTGGCGCGGGCGTTGAGGAACGCGAGCTCGTGATCCTCGGGCACCGTGCCGCGCGAGATCGGCGTCGTGTAGAACGGGACGCCCGTCGCGTCGACGAAGGCCTGGAACGCCGCGGCCGCATCCGACCACCACACGCCGCTGCCGCCCAGGATCAGCGGCCGCTCGGCCCGGGCGAGCAGCGCGATCGCCTCGCTGATCGCCGCCGGATCGCCGTACGTGCGGGGCGCCCGCGCCCAGGGCTGCGGGTACGCAATCGTCGACTCGTCGATCGACTGGCCGAGAACGTCGCCGGGCACGTCGAGGTAGACGGGACCGGGCTTGCCGGTCGTCGCCTGCCGATAGGCCGTCGCGACCATCTCGGGAATACGGTTGGTGTCGTAGATCCGCGCGGCCCATTTCGTGATCGGCTTGAACACCGCGAGCTGGTCGATCTCCTGGAACGCCTCCATCTCGTAGAGAACGCGCGGGCTCGAGCCGCCCACCGCGATCATCGGCGCCGCGTCGACGAAGGCGTTCGCCACCCCGGTAACGAGGTTCGTGGCGCCCGGCCCCGAGGCGCCCATGCAGACGCCGGGCTTTCGCGTGACGCGGCTGTAGGCGTGCGCCATCAGGCTCGCGGCCTGCTCGTGACGTGTGTCGACGGCTCGCGCGCCGAGCTTGATGACAGCGGCCTCGGTCTCGATCATGGGACCGCCCATGATGTAGAAGAGCGTGTCCATCCCCTGCGAGACGAGCGATTTGGCGAGAACGTCCGACCCGGTCAGCGTAGCCATGCTGGCGCCTCCCTGATGCTCCCGGTCGTCAGAAGATACCCGAATTTCCTGCTCCTGTCTTGGTCTGGAAGCGTGCGGGATCGCGTGTCACACTGAAGCCATGCGGTCGTCAGGGAAATCCACGATTCTCACGCTTGCGACGCTCGTCGGTTTGCTGGCCGTCGAGCCCAGCATCGAAGGCCGTAGCGGCGCCGCCGAGCTCTACGCGCCCGAAACCTTGGATCGCTACTTCAAGCTCGAGTGGTCGCGGGCCGGACAGAAGCTCGACGGCTACGTCTACAACACCGGGAACCGGCGCGCCGCGCACATGATCCTGCTGGTCGAGGGCCTCGATGGCGCCGGCAAGCCGGTCACCACGACCACCACGTGGGTTCGCGACGTTCCGCCCAACAACCGCGCCTATTTCCAGGTCGCGGTGCCGACGGCGGCGGCCTATCGCGTGTCGGTCCAGTCGTTCGACTGGGTCGAGGACCGGTTGGACCGCCGCAAGGCCTGGTAGGGCCTAGACCGCGGGCTCGCCGGCCGTCACCGCGATGCACTGGCCGGAGAGGTTCTTGGCAGCGTCGCTGCAGAGATAGACCGCCAGCGAGGCGATGTCCTCGGCGGTCGACATGCGCTTCAACGGCGAGCGCTCGACGAAGCGCAGGCGCTCCTCTTCGATCGACACGCCCTTGACCTGCGCCTGACCGGCGATCACGCGATCGATGCGATCACCCGCGACGGCGCCGGGCGCGATCGCGTTGACCCGGATGTTGTGCGGGGCCAGCTCGAGCGCCAGACAGTAGGTCATCCCGACCTGGCCGGCCTTGGCCGAGCAATAACCGATGCGATAGGCCAGCCCGCGCCGGCCCGCCGTCGAGGAGATGTTGACGATCGCGCCGCCGC
This sequence comes from Candidatus Methylomirabilota bacterium, assembly GCA_035275385.1. Lineage (GTDB taxonomy): Bacteria > Methylomirabilota > Methylomirabilia > Rokubacteriales > CSP1-6 > AR31. Next base: position 7,936 of record DATEMW010000351.1, read on the forward strand.
CCGCCTTCATCATATGTGGCACCGCGAAGCGGCTGCACATGTAGGAGCTCGTCAGACAGGAGTTGATCGTGTAGAACCAGTCGTCCGCGGTGTAGTCCTGGACCGGCTTGGTGGGGCCGCCGTCGCCCGCGTTGTTCACCAGGATGTCGAGCTTGCCGAAGGCCTTCACGCCGGCCTCGACGATCCGCTGCACGTCGGCCTCGACCGCGGCGTCCCCGACCGCCACGATCGCCCGGCCTCCGTCGGCCTTCACCATCGCCGCCGTTTCCTCCACGAGATCGCGCGAGCGCGCCGCGCAGATGATGGCGGCGCCTTCCGCCGCAAACATGCGGCTCATCACGCGCCCGACCCCCTTGCTGGCACCCGTGACGAGCGCCACCCTGCCCTCGAGCTGTCGCATCGACCCGCCTCCGTCAGCGAAACGCCTGGATGAGCTCCTCGAGCGCGACCATCTGACCACCCCGCGTCGACGACGACACCACGATCAAGGTGCGCACGCCGGTCGCGAGCCAGGCCTCGACACCGTCGCGAACATCTTTGAGGCTGCCGAACAACGTGACGTCCCGGAGCCAGCGATCGGACATGAGCTCCGGCACGCGCTGGACCTCGCCGCGCGCCAAAGCCGCGCGGATGGCCAGCATCTCCTCCTCGTAGCCGGCCTCGATCCAGTAGTTCTGATAGTTCGGCAGCCGCACGTAGGACGCGAGCGTGCGCCGCATCACCGCGGCCGCCGCCGCGCGGTCGTCGTCGATGCACGTCGGCACCATGTTGCCGATGAAGAACGCGGGATCGTTCAGCGCGCGCTCCGGGAGATGCCGCAGCGAGGCCGCCATGTGCGAGCGCGCTCCGTTGGCCCACACCGCGCCCTGCGCGATCTCGCCGGCCAGCTCGACCATCCGCCGGCGCAAGGTGGCCAGCACCAGAGGCGGCAGTGCGCCGACCTGCGCCCCGGCCGCGGCCACCTCGCTCACGAACTTCTTGATGTCGTCGAGCGGCTTGCCGGTCTTGAGCCCCAGGCGCTCGTGCGTGGGCCCGTGGCTCACGCCGATGCCGAACCGGAACCGGCCGCCCGACAGCTCGTGGACGACGGCCGCGGTCTGCGCGTAGTCGAAGGGATGGCGCGTGTAGATGTTGGCGATGCTGGTGCCGAACGGGATCTCGCGCGTGGCCTGGGCGAGCGCCTGGCAGAGCGCCAGACCGTCGCCCGGACTCGGACAGTAGATCCCGGTGAAGCCTTCCCGCTCGAGACGCTGCGCCATCTCGAGCGTCGCGCGACGGCGCCCGGCGACCGCGACGAGTCCGACGGCCGGTTTGGTGGTCATTTGCGGGAGTATAGCCGCTCCCACTATGATCGGCGCACCCAGAAGGAGGAGATCTCTCATGAAGATCCATCGTCTCTACGCGGACAAGAACGGCGAGTCGCACTTCCAGGACGTCGAGATCGAGTACGCGGAATCGACGCGCGCCGGGCGGCTCTCCAAGCGGATGCCGGCCAACGGCATCATCTTCCGCGAGGTGCAGCCGGACTACGATCTGGACTGGCACCCCGCCCCACGCCGGCAGTACATCATCAACCTGGACGCGGGCGTTCAGATCACCGCGAGCGACGGCGAGTCGCGGCGCATCGGCGCCGGCGAAGTGCTGCTGGTCGAGGACACCCACGGCAAGGGACATCTGTCCAAGGCGATCGACGGCAAGCTGCGCAACTGCATCTTCGTCACGCTGGAATAGTCGCGCTCGACTCGCGACGTCGCGCCGACACTCGATGCCAGAACGCACAGACGACCGTCCGCCGCGAGACTCGATGTCACGCGAGCTTGTAATTCTCACGCGTGAGATGCTCGCGCGGCGAATTTGATGACCGCCGAGTGTCGGCGCGATTTCCAGCTTTTCTGACGCACCGTTCGCACGAATTTCGTTGCCGAATCACCGCATGGCACCCGCCGTGCACCCCGGCGCCGCAGCGAAAGGCCACACCCATGGCACTCGTCCGCGGCGAGTTCTGAGCGAGCCGAGGTCTTACATGGCGTAGGACGGCTCGCGGGCTTGGTGGTCTTCGCGCTCGAGAAAGGAAAAAGACCACCATGCTTCATCGCTGGAAATCTGTGCTGGGTCCGGCAGCGGTGCTGTTGCTGCTGGGCGTGGTGCCCACGTTCTCCGCTCAGTCTCCCGAGCGGCCGCGGATACTCCTGGACACGACCTACTCCACGCCGACCGGGCGGCAGCTCAGCGTGGCCGCCGGCGGCGACCTCCAGGGTGCCCTCAATTCCGCGCAGCCGGGCGACGCGATCGTCCTGCAGGCGGGTGCCACGTATACCGGCAACTTCACGCTCCCAGCCAAGAGCGGCAGCGGCTGGATCCATATCCAGACCTCGGCGCTGTCGAGCCTGCCGGCTCCGGGCACCCGCGTGGGCCCGGCGCAAGCGAGCCTCATGCCGAAGATCGTGAGCCCGAACACGACGGCCGCGATCAGCACGGCCGCGGGCGCGCACCACTACCGCTTCGTCGGGGTGGAGATCACCACGACGTTCGCGTCGACGAGCGCGACCAACTACGGCCTGGTCGTCCTCGAGGCGCCCAACGGCAACACGACGCTCGCCCAGGTGCCGACCGACCTCACCTTCGACCGCTGCTACATCCACGGGACGTCCACCGGCAACGTCCGCCGGGCGATCCTGATGAACAGCGCGCGCACGGCGGTGGTGGACTCCTATCTGTCCGAGCTGCACGAGGTCGGCGCCGACAGTCAGGCCATCGCCGCGTACAACGGCCCGGGGCCGTTCAAGATCGTGAACAACTATCTGGAGGGCGCCGGCGAGAACCTCCTGTTCGGCGGCGCCGATCCGAGGATCGCGAACCTGGTTCCGTCGGACATCGAGATCCGGCGCAACTACCTGTTCAAGCCGCTGTGGTGGCGGGTCGGCCACTCGAGCTACGCCGGCATCCACTGGTCGGTCAAGAACCTGTTCGAGCTCAAGAACGCCCAGCGCGTCCTGGTGGACGGCAACCTGTTCGAGAACAACTGGGGCGACGCGCAGAACGGTTACGGGATCCTCTTCACCCCGCGCAATCAGGACGGCACCGCGCCGTGGTCGATGGTGCGGGACGTGACGTTCACGAACAACATCGTGCGCCACAGCGGCGGCGCCATGAACATCCTGGGCATCGACAACCTCTACCCGAGCCAGCAGACGCAGCGCATCCTGGTTCAGAACAACCTGTTCGACGACATCAACGGCGGGGGCTGGGGCGGGACCGGCACGTTCGCGCAGATCGCGGACGGCGGCGCCGACATCGTCATCGACCACAACACCGCGCTGCACAGCGGCAACACGATCACCGCGACCTACAACAAGTCGCTGCTCACGTCGACGAGCTTCGTGTTCACCAACAACATCGCGTCCTACAACCTGTACGGGATCTTCGGGGACTACGGCGTCGGCCTCGGGATGCCGGCGGTCAACGCCTACTTCCCCGGCTCGTCGTTCACGCGCAACGCGATCGTCGGCGGATCGGCCTCGACCTGGCCGGCTGACAACTACTACCCGTCGTCCCTCTCCGCGGTCGGCTTCATCGATATGGCCGGCAAGAACTACGCGCTCGCGGCCGGCACGCCGTACGTCCGCGCCGGCACCGACGGCAAGGACGTGGGCGTCGACTTCACCGCGATGGCCGCCGCCATGGCCGCGGGCTCGAGCCCCGCGCCCTCTCCGGCCCCGGCTCCCGCGCCTGCTCCGGCACCGGCCCCGACCCCGGCGCCCACGCCCGCGCCGCCCGCCCCGTCGGGTGGCACCTCCGACACATCGCAGAGCGCCACGTGGATCAACGTCGTCAACGCGACGGCAAGCGGCAATTCGCTGACCAAGACCAGCGGCTGCGACGGCTGCAACGACGCCGGCGCCATCACTCAGCAGCGCATCACGGCCGGGGACGGCTACGCGCAGTTCACCGCCGGCGCCAACGGGCCATTGCGCACCGCCGGCCTCACCCAGTCCTTCGCGGTCTCGAGCCCGGGGAGTATCGCCTTCGGCATCCGGTTCCAGAGCAATTTCGCCGAGGTGCGCGAGGGCGGCGCCTACCGGGCCGACACGCCATTCGCACCCGGCGACGTTTTTCGCATCGCCGTGCAATCTGGTGTCGTGCGCTACTCCAAGAACGGCACCGTCTTCTACTCGAGCGCGGCCACGCCCGGCTATCCGCTCGTCCTCGCCGCCGCACTCGCCAACCGGAGCGCGACGGTCGGCGGCGCCGTGATCACCAGCGCCGCGAGCTCGTCGAGCTCGTCCGGCTCCACGTCCTCCACGCCGGCCGCGCCTTCCACTCCATCTGTGGGATCCGGATCCACGGCGCCCTCGGCGATCGTCTGGACCAACCCGATCAACGTCACGGCCTCGGGCGGGTCGGTGAGCAAAACCTCCGGCTGCGACGGCTGCTACGACGCCGGTGCTGTCTCTCAGCAGCAGATCTCGGGCGGCAACGGCTACGTGCAGTTCACCGCCGGCCCCACCGGTACCTTGCGGGTCGCCGGACTCACCGCGAGCTTCAGCGTGAACAATCCCAGCTCGATCGCGTTCGGTCTGCGCCTGCAGGGCGGCATCGCCGAGGTCCGCGAAGCCGGCGCCTATCGTGCGGACGTCGCGTTCGCGGCCGGGGACGTCTTCCGCATCAGCGTTCAGGGCGGCGCGGTGAGCTACTCGAGAAACGGAACGGTGTTCTACAAGAGCAGCGTCGCCTCGAGCAGCGCGCTCGCGCTGGCCGTCTCGATCGCCAACATGAGCGGCGGCATCGGCAACGCGCTTCTCGCCAGCGGCAACTAGCACTCGGGCGCCGGGCGCTTCGCCTTCGGGCGGAGCGTCCGGCGCTCCTTCGCAGTCATTCCGAATGTCACTTTGAGCATCGTCGCGCGCCAACGCGCGACGGCCTGTCACGGCAGGACAGCTCGACCTCACGCTTCGCGACCAACGGCCCGCGTGCTTCCATCATCGGCTCGACGCGATTTCCAGATCTTCTCTTCGACCAGCCGCAACTGCGGCGGCAACGACGCCGGTGGTATGCCCCGTGCACTTGGGCTGCGCCGTGAAGACACCGATGACCCGCCGGCCCTGCATCTACTGCTGTCGAGAGTTCGAGGCCTCAGCGCTGGCCGCGGAGCCGATTCTTCCCGCCGCGCTCGGGGGACGCGTCGTGCTGAAGCGTGCGGCCTGCGTCGAATGCGGCGCGCGCGTCCGGCAACTCACCGACGATTTCCTGGTGGGCGAGTTTGCGCCGGTCGCCGCGGCGAGGTCGCCCCGAGGAGGCGTCACCGGCGTCGCCTCCCCGGACGAGTGGCGGCGCGCGCACCTCGCCGCCGCGAAGATCCTCTACTGCTATCTCTTGCTCGAGCTCGGCCAGCCGGCGCTCGCGGCGCCGGTGTCCGAGACCCTACGACTGCAGCTGAACAGCGCCGAGACAGCCTCGTGGCAGGAAGGCTACGAAATCACGCAGCCGCGCCAGTCGCCGTCGCCGAGATGGCACGTCTTGATGTTCGACTCGGCGCCGCCGGCACGCGCGGCGATCGGGCTCTTCGGAACGATCTGGTTCAGGTTTCGTCTGGACCTGGAAACGCTGGCTCCCCACGGCCGGCTCGCGGCGTTCGACGCGGCCAGGGGCGAGCGAGGTATGGCCTCGCTCAGACACCGCGGCGCGTGGCGCTATCGTTCGGCGGTCCAGTGGGGATGGAAGGGATAGCCGCCGACCCGGCCCGCTGCTGCGTGAGCAGCGCACGGCGGACGACTCGCTTGACGCTCTCGACCGTGAACGGCTTCTCCAGCTGGGGAGCCCCCGTCTCGGCCAGGAACGCCCGCGTCCTCGGGTTCAGGATGTCGCCCGTGACGAACACGAACCGCCGGCTCAAGCGCGGCTCGCGCCGCTCGATCTCCCGGTAGAGCTCGCGCCCGTTCAGCTCGGGCATTCCGCTGTCGCTGATGATCAAGTCGTAGTCGCGCGCGCCCAGCATCCGCAGCGCGACCGCGCCGTTCGCGGCCATGTCGACCTTGTAGCCGTCGCGCGACAGCGCTTCGGCCAGGAGCGAGGCGACCGCGGGCTCGTCGTCGACGACCAGGATGCTCTTGCCGACCACGGACCCGGCGGCCTGAAGCTCGCCGCTCTCTTCCTGGGACTCCGGCGGCGCTCCGAGCGGCAGGCTGATGATGAACCGGGCTCCCTCGTCGGGCGCGGACTCGATCTCGATCGTGCCCCCGTGCCCTTCCACGATCCCGCGTACCAGCGCCAGTCCGAGGCCGGTGCCCTCGCCGTCGGGCTTGGTCGTGAAGAACGGCTCGAAGACGCGGGCGCGGAGCTCGGCCGGGATCCCCGGCCCGCTGTCAGCGACCTCGATCCCGACACTCGAGCGCTGCTCATCGTAGCGGGTCACCAGCCGCAGCTGCCGCGGCGGCGCCGAGTCCTCAATGGCCTGCCTCGCATTGGTCACGAGGTTCACGATGACTTGCCTGAGCTGGTGTCCGTCGGCCCACACCAGCGGCAGGTCGCGCTCGAGGTCGTAGACGATGTCGATGCTGGCGATCCGTAGCTCGAACGCCAGGAGCTCGACAGCTTCGCGCAGCAGGTGGTTCAGCGACACGTGGCCCCGCTCCGGCGGATGCCGCCGCGCCATCGTCAGAAAGCTCCGGACGATCCGCACGCACCGCTCGGCGGCCTCGCCGATGTCCTTGACGCGGGCGCGGGCCTTTGGATCGACGCCGGTCTGCGAGAACAGCCCGACCTGTCCGAGGATGACCGATAGCGGGCTGTTGAGCTCGTGCGCGACGCCGGCCAGCAGGTTGCCCATCGTGGCGAGCTTCCCGGCCTCGAGCAGCTGGTGCGTGCGCTCCTGGATCTGCACCTCGAGCGTCTCGTTCTGCCGGCGTAGGTCGCGATGCAGGAAGCGCATCTCGAGCAGGTTGCGCACCCGCAGCAGGAGCTCGGTCTGCTCGAACGGCTTGGTGACGAAGTCGCTCGCGCCTGCCTCGAGCGCGGCGCGCTTGCTCTCGCGAGACACGTCGGCGGTCAGCACGAGCACCGGCAGGTAGGTCTCCGCCCGCCGGCGCTTGAGCTGGTGCAGCACCTCGATCCCGTCCAGATGGGGCATCCGGAGATCCAGCATGACCAGATCGGGCTCGAGCTCGTCGCAGAGGCGGACGACCTCGCGCGGGTCGCTCGTGCCCGAGAGCTTCTGGTAGCCGGCGTGCGCGAGCAGCTGTTCCAGCAGGCGAACCATGGACCGCTCGTCGTCGACGATCAGAATCGCGGCGTCGCGGAACGGTTCAGGGACCATCACACCTCCTTGAGTTGCCGCCCAAGCATCGCCGATGCCATGTTGGCCGAGGCAGAGTGTCAGAAGAAGGTGAACGTGTGGAAATTGCGCCGGATCGAACCGCGCGACACGCTTGGCGCTTCGGCCCTCACGCGCGACGCCGCATCCGATTGGAGTCGATGGCCTGACAGTGCGAGACAGGAATCTGACAGCTAGCGCAGCACTAACGTCCACCCGCGCGCGCGCAGCTCTGCGCTGACATCGCGCCGGCGCCGATCCTCTCGCCGGCGTCCGCCGGAGGCACCGGGCCCCGAGCGGCGCCGCTCGCCCTTGCGCCGGTCGAAGATCACCTCGGTGCCGCCGCCGGCGAACATGGTGTGCAGCGCCTCGTAGCGCGCCGGGCCCTCGCGGGCCACGATGACGAGGGTGTCGACGCGAGGCGGGGCCGTCTCGCTCGACCGGGCGAGATCGAGCATCTCGGGGAGACCCGGATAGGGCTCGCTCAGCTCGACGTGGGTCAGGTGCCGCATGCGGGCGACGATCGCGCGAATCCGATCGATGGCCTCGAGGATCTCGGCGATCCGCTGCCGCTGCGCTCCCTCGAGCTCGCTGGCCAGGAGCTGGACCTGGCCCAGGACCACCGCGAGCGGGTTGTTGATCTCGTGCGCGGCCCCCGCCGCGAGGCTCGCGACCGACCGCAAGGTATCCCGCTCGCGGGTCGTCGCCTCCATGCGCTTTCTATGGGTGATGTCACGCGCGATCGACGAGGCGCCGATGATGCGGTCGCTCGGATCCCGTACCGGCGAGATCGTCACCGAGACGTCGATGCGGCGCCCGGTCTTGGCCACGCGCGTGGTCTCGAAGTGCTCGATGCGCACGCCGCCCGAGAGCTTGTCGAGGATCGCGGGCAGCTCGTGGCGGAGCTCCCCGGGAATGATCAGCGAGATCGGCCGACCGATCGCCTCGGCCGCCGTGTACCCGTAGAGCCGCTCGGCGCCCTCGTTCCACGAGGTCATCACGCCGTCCAGGGTCTTGCCGATGATCGCGTCGTCCGAGGACGCCACGATGGCGGCCGTGTTGGCGAGCACCGCCTTGCTCTGCGCGTGCTCGCGCAGCACCGCGGCCAGCGGCAAGGTCACGATCATCAACGTCATCAGGAACGCCTGGAGCAGCAGGAGCGACACGTTGGCGGATTCGTGGGCGAACGGGCCCTCACCGGTCAGGGTGCCCCAGATCGCCAGCGCGGCCAGAAGGGCCACACACGTTGCGGCCTCGCGCTGGCCGAACCGAAAAGCCGCGTAGACGAGCGGAGGAATACAGAGGAACTCGATCGGATGCCCGTTCATCGCGGCCGGACCGAGCCTGCCGAAGACCACCAGGCCGACCACCAGCGCGGCCGCGAGCACCAGCCCGAGCTCCAGCAGCTCTCGGCGCGCCGGACGCGCGCGCGGCTCGGCCGCCCACAGGTAGATGACCGGCGTGACGACGAGCGCGCCGGCCATGTCGCCCAGCCACCACGTCAGCCAGATCTCGCCGAGCCCGGATTGAGCCTGCCCGCCGAGCACGAGGCTCGCGACCCCGACGCTGGCGCTCACCGCCGGCGCGACCACACAAGCGAGCCCCGCGAACGCGAAGACGGTCTGCGCGCGCGCGAAGACGGCGGGGCCGCCGGCCCAGCGCCGGACGAGCCAGACGCCCAGGACCCCCTCGAGCGTATTGCCGGTGGCGATGCCGAGCGACGTCGCGATCGATCCCGCCGTCGTCACGTTCACGAGAAACGCGCCGACGAAGATCGCGGGCCACATCCGATAGCCGTACAGCAGGAGCGCCGCCAGCGCGATCCCGGTCGGCGGCCACACCGGCGTCGCGCTTTCGTGAACGAAGGCGAGCAAGAGTCCGAGCTTGCCGGCCGCGAAGTAGACGACGGTCAGGACGGCCAGGCGCCACGCGGTGCGGGACCACGAGAACCCCAGGACGCGGGGAGCCTCGCCGACGACCGTCGCCATCAACGCTTGGCCCTCACTCCCCGGGAACGTCTCCCGTGGACGTCAAGAGGACCGCCCGCGTGACGAGTCGACTCTCGCCGCATTCGGAGCAGACGCCGTACTCCCGGATGAATCCGCCGGCGCGGGCGATCCGCGTCGCGGCGCGGTGGCCGGTCGACGGATCGATGCCGACGGCGTGCCCCAGACAGCGCTCGCAGAAGCACCGACCCCGGTGGGCGATCAAGAACGCCGCGACCTTGTCTCTGGCGATCATCGCCTGGGCTACCGGGGGCCGTGCGCTCCCGCATCGACGGCGGCGCGCAGCGCCTTGTCGTCGGCGCCGACGTCGGTTCCATTGAGTCCGGCGCGTCGAAACGGGCTGCCGTCAGAGAGCCGCAGCCGGCCCTGGGCCAGGTCCTCGAACTTGACCTGCGCCCACGAGCGGACGACGAAGTTGTCGCGCGGGTATTCGGCCGAGCTGCCGCCGACGATCACGTTGCGCTTCACGACGGCCCCGGGAAAGAGCGCGTCGAGAGCCTGGCTTCCCGTCCCGACGTTCGTGCCGGCGATGCCGAACGTGTTGTGCGCGACGATGTTGTCGGTGAACACGAAGCCGCGGTGTGTGGCCGGCCCCTCGGCGGTGATGATCGTGCCCGTGTGCACGGCCGTGTTGTGGTCGATGACGACCGACGCCGTGCCGTCGACGATCTGGAAGAGCCGGCCGTCGCCGCCCCAGCGCGGCCCGCCAATATCCACGAACAGGTTGTTGCGGATCTCGATGCGCCGGGTCGGCTGGCTCGGATGGTTGGTGTCGCGGCCGTGGATATTGACGCCCGACGTCGCGCCGCGGACGACGTTGTTGGCGAAGATCACGTCTTCCACGATCGACCACGGCGCGCGGCCGTCCTGGTTTCTGACGGTCAGGACGATCGCGAAGCCGATCTGCGACTGCACCCAGCTTCCCTCGAACACGTTGCCCTCGATGCGGACGCGCCGGGCGTTCTTGAGCTCGAGGAGATTCTTGACCGTCCACGCCGTGCCCGCGTACGCGGGGTCGCCGGACCTCCACGCCAGCGGCTTGGCCATCCGGTTGCGCACGATCTCGATGTCCGAGGGCACCAGATCCCGGATCGCCGGGTCGCCGCCGCCGAACATGACGTTCTCGCCGGCGCCCTCGAGATAGTTGTTGGCGATCTTGAACGGGCCGGGGCCGTTCCAGCCGCCGACCGCCTGCGAGTCGGCACCGACCTCCTTGATGTCCGCCACGTACGAATCGACCACCGCGGCGTGCGCCGCGTTCAGCGCGACGCCGCGCCGCGTCCCGCGCCGCGGATCGCCGTGGACGTAGCACCGGTCGACGATCACGTGATGCGGCAGGTCGTCGGCCGAGGCCGCCTCGGCCGAGCCGAGCTCGATCAGGTTGTAGACGAACGCGTCCTCGTCGGGCCTGATCTCGAGGCCGACCAGCCGATAGTGGTGAGCGCCCGGCGCGGTCTTGACGGCCGGTCCCGAGTCTCGCGCCACCACGAGCTTCGCCATGGCGCGCGCGCGGCCGGGGTCGATCCGTGTTCCCGCCTCGGGGATCGCGCCCTCGCCGCCGGTCCTGATCACGATCCACTCCGAGCCCGACTTCTTCGGTAGGGTGAACGGACCGCGATAGACGGCGCCCGCCTCGAGCGCGATCGTGTCGCCCGGCCGCGCGCTCTCGAGCGCCGCCTGCAGGTCACCGCCCTTCGGTACCGCGATCGTGCGGCCCGACGGCGTCGCCCACGACGTCTCGACCGTCGCGGTGGGCGGCTGGGCGACGCTCGGGCCCCCGGCCGGATCCGCGGCCGACGCTACGAGCGCGGCGATGAGCCCAGCGGTAATCGCCAACAGCCGCGACGACACGTCAGGCCCCTGCGGACCCTCGCGACGCCCAGCGCGCCGCCTGGCCCCGGGTGAGATCGATCGTCAGATGCTGCGGCTGCATCGCCGCGAGCACCTCCGTCGCGTCCTCGCAGGCGTTGCCGATCACGACCACCTCCGCATGGGCCAGGAGCGCCTCGGCGCTCGGGGACATCAGCGAGGCGATGTGCGGGATCTCCTCCTCGATGTAGCGGCGGTTCGCGCCGACCAGGCGCGCCATCGCGACGTTGCGGTCGAGGATCCTGACGTCGCATCCCTTGCCGATCAGGGTCTCGACCAGCGCGACCATCGGGCTCTCGCGCAAATCGTCCGTGCCGGCCTTGAACGACAGGCCGACCACGCCGACCCGCTGCCGTCTGGACGCCAGCACTGCGTCGACCCCGCGCCGAACCTGGCCCTCGTTGGACGGCAGGACCGACGCGAGCATCGGCACGGACACGTCGGCGGCGCGGGCGGCGTAGAGGAACGCTCGTAGATCTTTGGGCAGGCACGAGCCGCCGAAGGCGAAGCCCGGCCGCAGATAGGCTTCGGACACGTTGAGCTTTCGGTCCATCGCGAAGATGCGCATCACCTCGGGGCCGTCGGCGCCGAGCGCGGCGCAGACGTCGGCCACCTCGTTGGCGAAGCACACCTTGAGCGCGTGGTACGCGTTCGCGGCGTACTTGGCCATCTCGGCGGTGCGGATCGAGGTGTGGACGAACGGCGCCTGCACGCTCTCGTAGAGCAGGCGCAGCAGCGCCGCGGTCGACGGATCGCCGCAGCCCACGAGCGTGAGCGGCGGCCGGGCAAAGTCGCTGAGCGACGAGCCCTCGCGCATGAACTCCGGGTTCACCGCGACCCGCGTCGCCGCGCGGCCGCCGGCGCCTTCGACCAGCGCCGGCACCAGGTGCTGCTCGACCGTCCCGGGCAGCACGGTGCTGCGCAGCACGACCGTGTGCGGCTCGGCGCGCTTGGCCACGGCCCGGCCGATGCTGTGTCCGGTGCGCACGACCGCGTCGATGTCGATCCGGCCGTTGGCGCGGCTCGGCGTGCCCACGCAGATCAGCGAGACGTCCGAGTCGGCGACCGCGTCGTCGCTCGAGGTCGTGGCCCGCAACCGCCCGCTTCCGACCACCTCGCGCAGGAGCTCCGGCAAGCCGGGCTCGACGATCGGCGAGGTGGCGGCGTTGATCATCGCGACCTTCTCGGCGTTGACGTCAACGCCGACGACCGTGTGGCCGGCCTTCGCCAGACAGGCCGCCGTCACACATCCCACGTACCCGAGACCGAACACACTAACTCGCATGGCGTATCGCCTCCTCACACTGGTTTTCGAATTCGTCGACGACCCGCGGCCACGAGTAACGCGCCTCGACCAGACGGCGGCCCGCGGCGCCGATCGCCCGCCGCCGGACGGGATCGCGCAGGAGCGCGACCACCGCGTCGGCGAACGCGGCCGGCTCGTCGGCCGCGAGATAGTCCCGGCCCGGCGTCAGCGGCAGGCCCTCAGCGCCGATCGTCGTCGAGACGACCGCCTTGGCCATCGACAACGCCTCGAAGATCTTGAGCCGTGTGCCGCCGCCGACTCTGAGCGGCACCACGTACACCGCCGCGGCCGCCATGTGCGGCCGGACGTCGTCGACGAGCCCCGTCACCTCGACGCCCGCGGCGGCCGCGAGTGCCTGCAGACGCGCGGACGGGTTACGACCGACGACGGTCAGCGCGGCGGTCGGAACCGCGCGGCGGATCCGCGGCAGCACCGCCTCGATGAAATGCGCGATGCCGTCCTCGTTCGGGTACCAGTCCATCGACCCGGTGAAGACCAGACGGTCCGGGGCTTCCGCGACCCCGCTGGCAGCGAAGTAGTCGACGTCGACCCCCGTCGGCACCGCGCTCACGCGCGCGCTCGGCGCCGCGGCGGCGAGTAGACGGCGATCGGCGTCGGACACGGCGATCGTCAGCCGGGCGCGGGCGCACGCGCGCGCCTCGTAGCGGCGCATCTTGCGGCTCTCGAGCGAGAGCAGCGCCCGCCGCCACGCCCGGCGCTCGACCTCGCGCATGCGCTGCCAGATCACGTGCTCGACGTTGTGCGCGAAGAGCACCATGGGCGGCGACGCCGAGTGCCCGACGTTGGGCGCCGCCAGCAGGAAGTCGGCAACGAGCAGGTCGACCTTCTCGCCGGCGAGCCGCCGAGACAGCTCGCGGCGCAGCGCCGGAACGCGCGCCTTGTAGAGATCGACCGGCAAGGGGGAGAGCCACGAGCCCATCAGCGCCAGCGCGAAGCGCGCGCTCCCCTGCTTGGCGAGCGCCCACGGCACCGAGACCACCTCGCACTCCGGCAGCGCCGCCGCGAGTGCCAGTGGATCGTCCGGCGGCGCGTGGGTCGTCAGGAGCGACACGTGGTGGCGTCGAGAGAGCTCCCGGAGCATGTGAAAGCTCCGGATCCGACCGCCGGTGTTGACGGGCCAGAGGCCGCCGACCTTGACCCAGATCAGGCGCATGGCCGCTCCAGGTCCTCCAGCAGGCTGCCGGAATCCTCGCCGTCGAGGAACATCCGCTGCCAGATCTCGAGGTTGATCAGGAGCCAGAGCCGATCACCGTGCTCGGCGGCGCCGGTCCGGTGCGCGTGGGCCAGGCGGCGCAGCGCGCCCGGATCGAACAGCCCGCGCGCGAGCGCGCGCGGTCCGAGGACCAAATCGTCGACCAGCAGCCGGAACGGGCCGCGAAGCCAGCGGCCGACAGGCACCGGAAAGCCCATCTTGCGGCGGGTCAGGATCGCGCGCGGCACGACGTCCTGGATCGCGGCGCGCAGCACCGCCTTCGTCTGCCAGCCCCTGAGCTTCACCTTGCCGGGCATCGAGGCGACGCGCTCGACGAACTCGTGGTCGAGGAACGGCACGCGGCTCTCGATCGACGCCGCCATGCTCATCTGGTCCTGCTTCATCAAGAGCTCGACGAGATAGGTCTGGAGATCGGCGCGGCTCATCCGGTCGAGATCTCCACCGGGCGCGTCCGCGTAGCAGGCAAGCGCTTCGTGGTAGGGATCGCGCGCGGCGAGCATCGAAGGATCGGCGAGTAGCTCCTGCTGCATCGCGGTCGGGAAGACCGCGAAGTTCTCGCAGAAGAGCTGGCGTGAATCGGGCGCCAGCGCGAGGAACGTGCGCCGGGCGTACCGCTGGAGCCTGCGCGGCAGGCGTCCCAGTGAGCCCGCAATCCCCGAGGTGAGTGCCGCCGGCGCCAGCCGCCGATAGGCCCGGCCCAGGCGGTCGTTCCAGTGCGTGATCCGGTAGCGGTGATAGCCCAGGAAGAGCTCGTCGGCGCCTTCGCCCGTGAGCACGACCTTCACGTCCTCGGCGGCCAGGCGCGACACGAAGTAGAGCGGCACGCTCGAGGTGAACGCGATCGGCTCGTCCTCGTGCCGGATCAGGCGCGGCAGCGCGTCGAAGAAT